>NZ_JBEOVL010000014.1:0-196210 GCF_040295485.1 Streptomyces sp. NPDC002793
CACTTGGCGGTTGGTGAGCCCACTGCGGGCCCGGCGCTCGTCACTCGTCAGCGGGACGTCCGAGGCGAGGGCTTCGGCGAGGTGCTCGCGGCCGGTGGCCGGACGCCGGTCAGATCAGGCCGAGCTCGCGGACCGCGTCGCGCTCCTCGGTGAGCTCCTTCACCGACGCGTCGATGCGCGCACGGGAGAAGTCGTTGATGTCCAGACCCTGGACGATCTCGTACTTCCCGTCCTTCGTGATGACCGGGAAGGAGGAGATGATGCCCTCGGGGACGCCGTAGGAGCCGTCCGACGGGATGCCCATCGAGGTCCAGTCGCCCGCCGCGGTGCCGTTGACCCAGGTGTGCACGTGGTCGATGGCGGCGTTGGCGGCGGAGGCGGCGGAGGACGCGCCACGGGCCTCGATGATCGCCGCGCCGCGCTTGGCGACGGTCGGGATGAAGGTGTCGGCCAGCCATGCCTCGTCGTCGACGAGCTCGGCGGCGTTCTTGCCGGCGATCTCCGCGTGGAAGATGTCCGGGTACTGGGTCGCCGAGTGGTTGCCCCAGATCGTCAGCCGCTTGATGTCGGAGACGGCCGCACCGGTCTTGGCGGCAAGCTGCGAGATGGCGCGGTTGTGGTCCAGACGCGTCATCGCGGTGAAGCGCTCGGCCGGTACGTCCGGAGCGGCGGCCTGCGCGATGAGGGCGTTGGTGTTGGCCGGGTTGCCGACGACGAGCACCTTGATGTCGTCCGCGGCGTTGTCGTTGATGGCCTTGCCCTGCGGCTTGAAGATGCCGCCGTTGGCGGACAGCAGGTCGCCGCGCTCCATGCCCTTCGTACGCGGGCGGGCGCCGACCAGGAGGGCGACGTTGGCTCCGGCGAAGCCGACGTTGGCGTCGTCCGTGATCTCGATGCCGCGCAGCAGCGGGAAGGCGCAGTCGTCGAGCTCCATGGCGGTGCCCTCGGCGGCCTTCAGGCCCTGCGGGATCTCGAGGAGTCGCAGGTTGACCGGCACGTCCGGGCCGAGCAGGTGGCCGGAGGCGATGCGGAAGAGCAGCGCGTAGCCGATCTGGCCGGCTGCGCCGGTCACGGTGACATTCACGGGAGTGCGGGTCATGGCGATCTCCGTTAGACAGCTGGCGGTGGTGGGTCCCTGCCCCTGGTGCTGGATACCTCTGAATCTTGATGTGAAGAGATATCCAGCGATCAGGCTATCCGACCCTCGCCGCCGGGGCCGCCCGCCCCCCTGTGGCACCGCGCACAGTCGGTCACGCAGCGCAGCCGGCCCTCACGTCACTCCGGGGTGGTACAGCCGGTCGCGCCGGAGGCGAGGGTCACACAGGCCTTCGCGTCGGACGCCTTCCCCACGGCGACCATCGGGGTGTAGGCGTCGGCGTCCGCATCGGCCTCCACCGTGCCGTCCTGCTCCGACGAGCCGGCGGCGATCCGCACGGTGTCCCCCGGCGACGCCTGGGTGATACGGGCCCAGGCGGCCCCGCACGTCTCGCTGTAGCGGACCTCGACGAGGCCGTCTCCGACGGTCTCCCTGGCGACGGTGCCGGCGAACTGGCCGCCACAGCCCATGGCTTCCGGGTCCTCGCCGGTGCAGTCCGCACCGCTGCACCCGACGCCGGCGGGCAACCGGGGCGCCTCGGCACGTGGATCGGCGGACGGCGTCGCCACGGCGGCTTCACCGTCCCCGCCGAGATCGGTGAGCAGCACGGCCCCGGCTATCAGCAGGAGCGCGCCCACGAGACCCGCGAGGAACAGCGTCACCCTGCGGCTTCCGCCCTCCGGCCGCCCTCCGGCAGGAGCGCCGCCCTTGCGGTGACCGCCTCCACCGGACTCCGGCGCGCCACCCGGCTGCGGCTGCCGGGGAATGCGCGGAACAGAGCCTCGCTGGACGGGGACGGACACCGGCAGGCCGGCGTCGTGCCCTTCCCGTCCGGGACCAGGGGCGGTGGACACCCCCGTACCGCCGCCCGGGCGGCCAGCCCCTCCGCTCGCCACGGGAGCCGCGGCCACACCTGCCTCTCCGAGCGCCGCACGCGCCTGGGAGATCCTGATGGCCTCCATCGTCATGTCGTGGCGCATCTCCGAGCGGCTCCAGGCCCGCTCGGCCAGTTCCCACATGGTCGTCAGATGGTGCTGCTGCGTGCCCGTCACCTCGGCCAGCGCGACGATCGCCCCCTTGGGTGCGAGCAGTCTGCCGTTGAGATAGCGCTCCCACGACGTCTTGCTGTAGCCCGTGCGGTCTGCGACCGCGGCCAGGCTCAGCCCGCTGCGGTCCACCAGCCCGCGCAACTGGCCCGCGAACTCCCGCAACTGCGGATCGAGTTCCTCCGGTAGTGCCTTCCAACGAGGCATTGCCTTCCCCCCAGTCGAGTCCCCCGGACGTTCCCGGCGCGCCCCCGTCCCCCGGCGCCGGGTCCTTCCCCCCTGCCGTCGGAGCGGTTGACCCGCGCTCCGGACTACCCAGAAGGATGCACGGACCCAGGATGCCAGTTCCGGACAAAGGGGCGCACGGGTGCATTCGGCATGAGCGCGGACCCCGTTGCGCGCCGTAGCGCATGCCGTGCTGGTCTCCCACTGTTGCGTGACGATCACACGGTGGCGGAATGGTCACTTCCGTGCCACAGGCACCAGGCGCCCCTTGAACCAGCACCTCATGTCCATGACTCTGGTCACAGGACAGAGCAAGGCCGCTCAAGTCACCGCATTCCGGGGCTTGTCGCGTCGGCGCCCTGTCCCGGTGTCCGTCCCTCCTCGGGGGAGGGGACGGACACCCCTCAGCGGACGGTGAAGCGGACCACGTCCTGAAGGAAAGGGACGTTCAGCCACGGTTTGGGCTGCGCCATCAGGGCCAGCAGCACGATCAGCGTGCCCATCAGGCCGTACGTGACCAGATCGGTGAACCGTGACCGCACGGCCAGCATGCCGACGGAGGGGACCACCCAGCGCAGCACCGCACCGGCGAGCAGCGCGAAGCCCATCAGCATCACACCGATCCTGAACGCCTGGTCGAAGGGGTCGGTCCCCACGATCAACAGACCGAGGCCCGCGGTGCAGAGCACCGTGAGCAGCGGCCACTGCCGGGCGGGCGCGGGGGCGTCCCCGGGGGCCGCCCGGCCGCCTCCCTCGGGGCGCGCGGTGTCACGGGTCAGCGAGAAGCGACTCGAGGGCTCCCAGGTCGAACCACCGCCCCCGGCAGCCTCTTCCGTCTCTTCTGCCTCTTGCGTCCCGGCTGCCACGCCCGTCTCGTCGGCCTCGACGACGGGTGCCCCGGCGGTTTCCTCGGACACTCCCGCCGCCTCATCGGCCGACCGCTTCGCGTGCGTACCGTCCACCGGACTCGTACCAGCGCCCATGACGTTCCTCCGGTCGGTCCGGGTCAGCCGGCGGAAACGGCGGAGGCCTCGGCGGCAGCGCGCTCGGCGGCCTCGACCACGTTGACGAGCAACTGGGCCCGGGTCATGGGGCCGACGCCCCCTGGATTCGGGGCGACCCAGGCGGCGACCTCGGCCACGCCCGGGTGGACGTCGCCGACGATCTTGCCGTTCTCGTCCCGGCTGACACCGACGTCGAGCACGGCCGCGCCCGGCTTCACGTCCTCGGGCTTGATCAGGTGGGGCACACCGGCGGCGGCGACGATGATGTCGGCCTGCCTGAGGTGCGCGGAGAGGTCACGGGTGCCGGTGTGGCACTGGGTGACGGTCGCGTTCTCGGACCTGCGCGTCAGCAGCAGCGGGAGGGGGCGGCCGATGGTGACGCCCCGGCCGACGACGACCACATGGGCGCCGTTGATCTCCACGCCGTGACGGCGGAGCAGGGTGACGACGCCCTGCGGGGTGCAGGGCAGCGGGCCGCTCTCGTTCAGCACGAGCTTGCCCAGGTTCATCGGGTGCAGCCCGTCCGCGTCCTTCGCCGGGTCCATCAGCTCCAGGATGCGGTTGGTGTCGATCCCCTTGGGGAGGGGGAGCTGCACGATGTAACCCGTGCACTCCGGGTTGGCGTTGAGCTCCCGTACGACCTCCTCGATCTCCTCCTGCGTGGCGGTGTCGGGGAGTTCGCGCTGGATGGAGCCCATGCCGACCTGGGCGCAGTCACGGTGCTTGCCGTTCACGTACCACCGGCTGCCCGGATCGTCGCCGACCAGCAGGGTTCCCAGGCCGGGTGTGATGCCCTGTGCCTTGAGGGCCGCCACGCGGACGGTCAGATCGGACTTGATCGCAGCTGCGGTGGCCTTGCCATCGAGAATCTGGGCAGTCATGTCACCCATCCTCCCGGATGACCCCGCCCGCATACCAATCCGGGCCCGCCACGTGGACGCGAGATTGCACTTGCACAACACCTGAGGCGCTGGACTGGACAAACTTACTTCACGTTTATAACGATGATTCCCGCAGTGCCGCAGGTTTTTGACGGGGGGCGGATCGCTGACAGCCTTACCTCCGTGTGTCCTCCGCGCGGCACGATCGTCCCCGCACATCGTTGGAGGAAGACCCCGCATGAGTTTCGGCGACCCGAACAACCCGTACGGCCAGCAGCCGGGCCAGCAGCCCGGACAGCCGCCGCAGCAGGGCCAGCCCGGTTACGGCTACCCGCAGCAGGCGCCTCAGGGGGTCCCCCAGCAGGGATACGGTTACCCGCAGCAGCCGGGTCAGCAGCCCGGACAGCAGTACGGTGCCTACCCGCAGCAGCCCGGCACGCTCCAGGCCAACAACGGCTACATCAACATCCCCGTCCTCGGCACCGTCCAGGTGGCCACGATGGGACGCCGCCTGGGCGCGCGCGTCATCGACGCCCTGGCCATCGGTGTGGTGTACGGCATCCTCAGCGCGGTCGGCATCGCCGGCGCGCTGGGCATAGCGGAGACCGCCGAGAACTGCGGCAGCGCCATGGACCCCGGCTACAACGCCTGCATCGAGGACGCGAGCGCCAGCATCGTCGCCACGATGTTCGGCGCCATCCTGATCTTCGGCCTGATCACGCTGCTCTACGAGTGGCTGATGATCGCCTTCGTCGGCGCCACGCTCGGCAAGATGGCGCTCGGCCTGAAGGTCGTCAAGGAGAACACCGGCCAGAACCCCGGTCTCGGTGGCGGCTTCATCCGCTGGATCATCCCCATGGTCGGCGCGTTCGTCTGCGGCATCGGTCAGCTCCTCGTCTACCTGTCGCCGTTCTTCGACAACTCCGGCAAGCTGCAGGGCTGGCACGACCGTGCCTCCGGCACGCTGGTGGTCAAGAAGTAACACCGTCGAACGCACTGAGGGCCGGAGCACCGCTCCGGCCCTCAGTGCTGTGCGGGAACGCCGATCAGGACCGGAAGGCGGCGGGCGCCGGGGTGGTCCGCTGCATGACGACGAAGGAACCGGCCTCCCGGGTGATCCGGTAGCGCGCCTCCGGATGGAGCTGCTCGGCGTATTCCACCGGGTCGTCGATCGGCCGTGACCAGCCGAAGTCCAGGTTGATCGCGACCACATCCGGCGCGGTGCCCGGCGCACCGCCGATCCAGTAGACCGTGCGGTCCGCCGTCAGGTGCGCCATCAGCGTGATGTCCGTCTCCACCCTGGAGCCCACGGGGATGGCCTCCAGCGCCTCTTCGGCCGCCCGGGTGCGCGCGTCGGTCCTGTACGTCTCCGGGCGCGCGAGGTCGCGGAGCGGCAGGTGCTGGGTGAGGGCGATCGCGATCGCCGCGGCCACGGGGGCGGCGACGTTCGCGTACGAGACGAGCCAGGGCCGCCTCGATGACCGGCTGCGGCGGATGCCGTCGGCCATCGCCAGAAAGACCACGGGCATCAGGATGGCGCTGTAGTGCCAGACCATGCCCCAGTGGTTGGAGTCCTGGGAGAGCAGACGCCAGCCGATCGTCGGCAGGACCAGCAGGATCAGGGGCGAGCGGAGCGCCATGAAGGCAGTGATGCCGACGAGGAAGACCAGCATCTCCAGCTTGACGGAGGAGTCGAGAACTCCGAGCACGGAGTCGAGCAGGGAGACCTCCTGCCCGCCGTTCTCCTCGATCTTCTTCCAGTAGTCGTACGTTCCGGCGCTGCTGGCCGCCGGTATGAGCACCAGCACGGTGAGCGCGAACGCGGCCACGCCGAAGGCCGCCAGCAGGAGGCCCTGGATCCGCCGGCCGCACAGCACCAGGAGCACGCCGACGACGGCGACGGTGACGCCGAGATCCTCCTTGACCAGGACCAGCGGCAGCGACCACAGGACGGCGGCCCGCCAACGCTCCAGGAGGAGGGCGCGGCAGACCAGGGCGAGCAGCGGGACGGCGAGGGCTATCTCGTGGAAGTCGGCCTTCACCGCTTCCTGGAGCCCCCAGGACAGCCCGTACGCGACGGTGACGCAGAGGCCGGCACGGCCGCCGAGGATCTGCTGAGCGGTGCGCCCGACGATGACCGCGGAGGCGGCGAACAGGGCGGACTGGGCGAAGAGCAGGGCGAGGGCGGACGGCCAGATCCAGTAGAGCGGGGCGAGGAGCGCCACCACCGGACTGAAGTGGTCGCCGAGTATCAGATAGCCCGGGCCCTTGATGTCGACGACCGGCGCGTCGAACCCGGCGTACGCGCGCACCTCCTGCTCGAAGATGCCCAGGTCCCAGGAGGGCGACTGGAAGTGGCTGAACCGCAGGTACCCGTAGAGGAAGTACAGCGCGCACAGGACCACGGCGGCGATCAGGTAGGGCCTCAGCGGCGCCGGGTGCGACGTGTCCGCGACGGCCTGCGGGACCTGCTCCCCGGGCACGTCGGTTCCGCTCTGGTTCAGGTCACGCACGATGCCCCCGCAACGGAGTCCCTCACTGGTCACTGCCCGGCCGCACGGGACCACCCGCCGCGGCCCGACAAGGCCATTCATTAGAACAGAGGGACGACTGATCCCCGCACGCCGGGACGCACCGCAGGCCGCACCCGGAGGGGGTACGGCCTGCGCGTGGTCACCGCGGGCGTCGTCAGTGGAAGAAGTGGCGCGTGCCCGTGAAGTACATGGTCACGCCCGCCTTCTTCGCGGCCTCGATGACCAGCTCGTCACGGACCGAGCCGCCCGGCTGGGCGACGGCCTTGATGCCGGCGGCGGTCAGGATCTCCAGGCCGTCGGGGAAGGGGAAGAAGGCGTCGGACGCGGCGTACGCGCCCTGGGCCCGCTCCTCCCCCGCACGCTCGACCGCGAGCTTCGCGGAGTCGACACGGTTGACCTGTCCCATGCCGACGCCGACCGAGGCGCCGTCCTTGGCGAGCAGGATGGCGTTGGACTTGACCGCACGGGACGCCTTCCACGCGAAGGCGAGCTCCCTGAGCTCGTCGGCCGTGAGCGCCTCGCCGGTGGCGAGGGTCCAGTTGGCCGGGTCGTCGCCCTCGGCCTGGAGCCGGTCGGTGACCTGGAGCAGCGCACCGCCGTCGATCGGCTTGACCTCGAATGCGGAGGCCGGGGCGTCGGGGCAGCGCAGCACGCGGATGTTCTTCTTGCGGGCGAGCACCTCCACGGCGCCGTCCTCGTACGCCGGGGCGACGATGACCTCGGTGAAGATCTCGGCGACCTGCTCGGCCATCTCGACGGTCACCGGCCGGTTGACGGCGATGACCCCGCCGAACGCGGACAGCGGGTCACAGGCGTGCGCGTTGCGGTGCGCCGTGGCGACGTCGTCGGCGATCGCGATGCCGCACGGGTTGGCGTGCTTGATGATCGCGACGCACGGCTCGGCGTGGTCGTAGGCGGCGCGGCGGGCGGCGTCGGTGTCCGTGTAGTTGTTGTAGGACATCTCCTTGCCGTGCAGCTGCTCGGCCTCGGCGAGGCCGCCCGCGCCCTCGGTGTAGAGGGCGGCGGACTGGTGCGGGTTCTCGCCGTAGCGCAGGACGTTCTTGCGCGTGAAGGTGTCACCGAGGAACTCCGGCAGGCCGGAGTCGTCGGAGGCCGCGTAGTCGGCCGCGAACCAGGAGGCGACGGCCACGTCGTAGGCGGCGGTGTGCCGGAACGCCTCGGCGGCGAGCCGCTTGCGGGCACCCAGGTCGAAGCCGCCCGCCTCGACCGCCGCGAGGACGTCGGCGTAGCGCTCCGGGCTCGTCACGACCGCCACGGACGGGTGATTCTTGGCGGCGGCGCGGACCATCGACGGACCGCCGATGTCGATCTGCTCCACGCACTCGTCGTCGGACGCGCCGGATTCGACGGTCTGCGTGAACGGGTACAGGTTGACGACCACCAGGTCGAACGGCTCCACACCGAGCTCGGCGAGCTGCTCACGGTGGGTGTCCAGCCGCAGGTCGGCGAGGATGCCGGCGTGCACGCGGGGGTGCAGCGTCTTGACGCGGCCGTCGAGGCACTCGGGGAAGCCGGTGAGCTCCTCGACCTTGGTGACCGGCACACCGGCGGCGGCGATCTTCCCTGCGGTGGAGCCGGTGGAGACCAGCTCCACGCCCGCCTCGTGCAGACCGCGGGCGAGGTCTTCGAGCCCCGTCTTGTCGTAGACGCTGACCAGGGCGCGGCGGATGGGCTTATTCACCGTGGTGGGGTTATTCACCGACATGACCGAGATGAACCTTTCGTCCCTCAATGCGATAGCCGTCACGGGCGAGCCGCCCCACGGCCTCGACGAGCAGCTTGCGCTCGACTTCCTTGATGCGTTCGTGGAGGGCGGCTTCGCCCTCCACCGTTTCCTCTTCGGTCACCTCGACCACGCCCTGCGCGATGATCGGACCGGTGTCGACACCGTCGTCGACGAAGTGGACGGTGCACCCGGTGACCTTCACGCCGTACGCGAGCGCGTCGCGCACGCCGTGGGCACCGGGAAAGCTGGGGAGCAGGGCGGGGTGGGTGTTGACGACACGGCCGCCGTACGCGGCGAGGAAGCCCTTGCCCACGATCTTCATGAACCCCGCGGACACGACGAGGTCCGGGCGGTGTTCCGCCACGGCCGCGGTCAGGGCCGCGTCCCACGCGTCACGGTCCGCGTACTCGCCGAGTTTGCACACGAAGGTGGGAAGCCCGGCACGTTCGGCGCGCTCCAGGCCGACGGTGCCGTAGCGGTCCGCGCCGACCGCGACGATCCGGGCGCCGTAGCCCTCCGGGTCATCGCCGATCGCGTCGAGGAGCGCCTGGAGGTTCGTGCCTGAGCCGGAGACGAGCACGACCACACGGGCCGGAGCGGCGGAGGGGGGCGGGGAGGCCACGGCAGGGCCCTTTCTCGCGTCGTACAGCGGTACGCGATGTGCAGGAGGTGCGTTTGTATGGTCGTACGAAAGAAGTTCGTCCCGCGATACGGGGAACTCTACGAACGGTCCGACCGTCAGCAACGATACCGGCACACCCGGCGGCCCCCACGGGACGGGGGCGCGACCGGGAGGTAGCGTCAGGGGACAGGGAACCGCCCCCGGGCGGACATGACGAGATGGGGAAGACGTTCACCACATGCCGGACCGCCTCCGCACCGCCCTTGGCCACCCGCTGCCCGAGCGGGCATCCACGCTGATGCGGGAACGCCAGTCCTCATCGCCGGACTCCTCGTCGGGCTCGGGATCCCCGTCGAAGTCAGGGTCCTCCGGGTCATCGTCGGGCTCGTCGTCCGGGTCGCCGTCGGGCTCTTCGTCCGGGTCGTCCGGGTCGTCCGGGTCGTCCGGGTCGTCCGACGACAACCCGTTCGCGGCACCGCCCGAGGACCGGCCCGACCAGCCCTGGCAGCCCCGCCATCCCTCCCACACGCCGGGGAACGGCGGGAACGGCGACAGCGGCGAAGGCTCCTCCGGCAACCGACCGGCCTGGGGCAGCCAGTGGAGCGACCAGCAGCCGGGCCGTCAGGACAGCGGATTCGGCGGCCGCCCCGGCGGCCCGAGCGGCCAGGGAGGTGGCCCCGAGGGCAAGCCCGGCGGGCTGCGCTGGGACCCGACCGACCCCGCTCAGCGGCGCGCACGCTATGCCGTGCTGGGCGGCATGTGGGCCTTCTTCTTCGCCCTCTTCGACTTCCCCGAGATCGCGATGCTCCTCGGCGCCCTCGCCGTGTACTGGTCGATCAGCGCCCTGCGCGGGGGTCCGCGTAAGCCCCCGGCGGCCGGTGCCACCGGCACGGGACCCACTGCGGCAACCGGCACGGGTCACGCGGACCGGACCACCACGCCCCCGCTCCCCGGGGCCGCGCCCGGAGCCGCACAAGGCAGCAGCCGACAGCAGACGACGGCTGCCGTCAGCGGTCTGGTGACGGCACTGCTGGCCCTGTCGATCGTGGCCACCGGCTACACGGTCCAGCTGGTCTACCGCGACTACTACACCTGCGTGAACGACGCCCTGACCAAGACCGGCGCGCTCTCCTGCAACGACAGGCTGCCGGACCCGCTGGAGCCCTTCTTCGGCGTGCAGAAGTAGTGGTCAGCCAGGAGAGGTGAGAAGTCCCGCTCCCTGCTCGCAGGCCCGCAGTAGGCCGTAGCGGAACTCCCCACTACGAGGTCTCCTCCCGGCCGGCCGGCTCATCCGGACCGGACGGGAGGGCGTCGGCAGGGGGCGTGGGCGTGGGCTCGGCGTCCGGTGCGGGCGGGGGCTCGGTGGCCGGTGTCGTCGTCGGAGCCGGTGCGGGTGCCACGGCCGGGGCGGGCGTCGTCGGAGTCGGCGCGGGTGTCGCCGAAGTCGGTGCCGAAGTCGAGGTCGGTGCCGGAGTCGGGGTCTCCTCCGGCGGGAAGTCGGCCATCAGCCCGCCCGAGTTCTTCTTGAGCGCGGCCCAGCGCGCCTCCCTCGCCCCGTCCTCGTGCCACGAGTCGGCCGACAGGAAGTCGTACGGCTCCCCGCCCGCGCCTCCGGGCCGCTCTTCGGCTCGCCCCTCCGGCACCTCCTCCACCAGCTCGGCCTTGGCCGCGTCCCTCCGCCAGCCCCACCGCTGCTCCCGCAGCCGCCACGCCCTGGCCAGCAGCGCCATCGGTACGCCGATCACCGCCGTCCACGCGAGAGCGGCCGGGCCCACCAGCCACCACACCGGGCCGAACTCCGCCAGAGCCCCTGCCCCCAGCGGGCCACCCGACGCCGCCGCAAGCACCGCCGCACCGGCACCGCAGCCCAGGGCCGCAAGCCCTGCCGCCAGCGCCGTCCGGCCCTGACCCCACGCCTCCTCGCGCTCCCCGGGCACCGGAACCGCCCCCCGTGCGACGAACCGGGCTACGGTCAGGGCGGCCACGGTCGGCACCGCGACCGCCGCCCAGTTCGCCACCGTTCCTGTGCCGTGCGACGGCACAGCGGCCAGCAGCGGGAAGTCCGGCAGCGCGGGAGGCCCGGTGAAGGCGAGCGGGGTGGCCAGGGAATCCGTCCCGAGGGCGAACCCTGGCCCGAGACCGTAGGCGGCACCCCACACCGCGGCGTTCGGCACGAGCACCGTGGCCAGCAGAAGGACGGAGATCCGGCCCGCCCAGTCACCCGACAGGCCCAGGAACGACTCCCTGGCCGCCCCCGCGTGCCACGCCAGCGCCACCGCGACCAGCAGCGCACCGCCGCCGATCAGCATGAGCACACCGGCGGCAGCCGAGCGCAGGGCCACACCGGCCCCGGCCCGGAACCGGGAGCGGGCGGCCGCCTCCTGCAGCCTCAGTGGCGCCCGGACCAGCAACGGGGTCAGCGGTCGCCCACGGGCCGTCCACACCCCCGCGGCGGCGGCACCGGCCACCACCACGGTGACGGGAAAGGCGATCGAAGCCCGGTCGGCGGGCAGCCCGCCGTCTCGCGCGTACGCCGCCGCGGCCAGCACGACCAACAGGTATCCGGCGCTCACCGCGCAGAACGCACCGACCGCCGAATGGCCGCCCGGGGCCTTCCCACCGGTCTCCGCCGAATCCCTGGCGGACCGGTGCAACAGCCACACCGGCAGCACGACGAGCAGCAGCGGGACCGTCCCCACGGGCGCGGGATGCCCTCCGACGGTGTCGGCCCTGACCAGTTCGGCGCCGTGGGCGAGCAGCCAGAGCCCGGTGGCCACACGGAAGGCCTCGCCGGGCCCGCTGTCGGGGTACGGGGAGCTGATCCACAGCAGCATGACCAGGACCGCCAGGGCGCCGAGCCCGAGCCCCGCGGCGAGCACTCCGCGCACGAAGGCGGAGGCCAGGGCGGTGGACCTACTCAGCTCGGTCGGCAACATCGGGCTGCGCTCAGTCACTTGGGTCACGCGGCCATGCTGCCAACGACACGCGCTTATTCCGTGTAACGGGCGAATGGCCGTTGTGTCGCCCAATATACGTTTATGTACTTTTTCACCCAGTGCAGTGTCACCGAGAACGGAGGCCGGGCATGACGCGGAACAGCAAAGGTCCGGCTCCCGCCACCTCGTTGCCCTCCCCCAAAAAGCGCCGCAGGCTGCGCGAGGCCAGGGGACTGAGTGAGGAGCAGGTGGCGAAAGCCGTGGGCGTCACGCCCGCCACCGTCCGTGCGTGGGAGACAGGACGCATCAGCCCGCGGGGCCGCCGCCGCGCGGCCTACGCCAAACTGATCGGCTACGCCGAACACCGCCCCGCGCCGGAAGCGCCTGCCCGGAGCGTACCCGCCACTGACGCCCCGGCGCCTGACACCCGGGCATCTGACGCCCCGACAGCTGACGTGCCGACATCTGGCCCCTCGACAGCTGACGTCCGGGTCCCTGACATCCGAGTACCTGACGTCCGGGGCCCTGACGTCCGGGTCCCTGACGCCCCGGCTCCGGACCGCCCCGTATCGGACCGGGAGACGCGGGCCGAGCCCGTCCCGCAGCCCCGGCAATGCATCACGGCCGAGGAGGCGTACGACGTCCTGTACGGCCGCACCGCCCCCGGCCTCGTCCGTCAGATGTACCTGCTGACAGGTCGCCGGAAGCTCGCAGGGGAAGCCGTCGAGCACGCCTTCAGGACCGCTTGGCAGCGCTGGCCCGAGGTGGCCACGGACCGCGATCCGGCCGGCTGGGTGCGGGCGGTCTCGTACGAGTACGCGATGTCGCCCTGGCACCGGCTGCGCCGCTCCCTCCGCCAGGCCGACGCACTGCCGGAGGACCCGGTACGGGGGGCGTTGCTCGACGCGCTGCTCGACCTACCGCCGTCGTACCGCCGCACCCTGCTGCTCCACGACGGTGTCGGCCTGGGGCTGCCCGAGACGGCCGCGGAGACGGAGGCGAGCACACCGGCCGCGGCGAGCAGACTGGTCAACGCACGTGCCGCCGTCGCCGAGCGGCTGCCCGAACCGACGGAAGCCGCGGGGACCGGTGGCCGACGGCCCGCGCCGCTCCGCGAGCGGCTCGGCGAACTCGCCCTCCTGGAGGTGGTGCCCGCGCCGCCGCCGGCCCCCGTCGTCCGCGCGGGCGGCGAGCGCGTCGCGGAACTCTGGACCCGGGCGGCGCTCTGCTTCGGGGCGCTGCTCATCGGCACGACCGCCCTCACCCTGCACACGGCGCCCACCCACTACGAGCAGCCGCTGGCGCCCGCCGAGCGGGTCGCCGGTGTCCCCCCACGGGGCGGGCCGGAGAAGCTGACGCCGCAGGACCTGAAACTGCAGAAGTCGTTGCGGGGCGAGCTCATGCACGGCCCGGAACGCCTAATTCCGCGCATCCCCTGAAACGCTCTGCCTCGGACGGAAACGGGCGTGGGCCCGCGCCCCCCTTGATCGAAGGGGGCGCGGGCCCACGCCTGTTTCGGCGGTGAAGCGGGGCGGCGGTCAGCCGCCGAGGATCTCGCGCGCCAGCTTGGCGGTCTCGGTCGGCGTCTTGCCGACCTTCACGCCGGCGGCCTCGAGGGCCTCCTGCTTGGCCGCGGCGGTGCCGGAGGAGCCGGAGACGATGGCGCCGGCGTGGCCCATGGTCTTGCCCTCCGGGGCGGTGAAGCCCGCGACGTAGCCGACGACCGGCTTCGTGACGTTCTTCGCGATGTAGTCGGCGGCACGCTCCTCGGCGTCGCCACCGATCTCGCCGATCATCACGATGAGGTCGGTCTCCGGGTCCGCCTCGAACGCCGCGAGGGCGTCGATGTGCGTCGTGCCGATGACCGGGTCGCCACCGATACCGACGGCGGACGAGAAGCCGATGTCACGGAGCTCGTACATCATCTGGTAGGTCAGCGTGCCGGACTTGGACACGAGGCCGATGCGGCCGGGCTTGGTGATGTCGCCCGGGATGATGCCGGCGTTGGACTGGCCGGGGGTGATCAGGCCGGGGCAGTTCGGGCCGATGATCCGGGTCTTGTTGCCCTTCGAACCGGCGTACGCCCAGAAGGCGGCCGAGTCGTGGACGGCGATGCCCTCGGTGATCACGACGGCCAGCGGGATCTCGGCGTCGATCGCCTCGACGACGGCGGCCTTCGCGAAGGCCGGCGGCACGAAGAGGACCGACACGTCGGCGCCCGTCTTCTCCATCGCTTCCTTGACGGAACCGAATACCGGTACCTCGGTGCCGTCGAAGTCGACGGACGTGCCCGCCTTACGCGGGTTCACGCCACCGACGATGTTGGTGCCGTCGGCCAGCATGAGCTTGGTGTGCTTCATGCCCGTGGCGCCGGTCATCCCCTGGACGATGACCTTGCTGTCCTTGGTGAGGAAGATAGCCATGGTGTTGGAGTCCCTCGTCCCTTACTTCGCAGCCGCGGCGAGCTCGGCGGCCTTGTCGGCCGCGCCGTCCATGGTGTCCACGCGCTGCACGAGCGGGTGGTTGGCGTCGGAGAGGATCTTGCGACCCAGCTCCGCGTTGTTGCCGTCGAGGCGCACGACGAGCGGCTTGGTGACGTCCTCACCCTTGGACTTGAGCAGCTCCAGGGCCTGGACGATGCCGTTGGCTACCTCGTCGCAGGCGGTGATGCCACCGAAGACGTTGACGAAGACGGACTTGACGTCCGGGTCGCCGAGGATGATCTCCAGGCCGTTCGCCATGACCTCGGCGGAGGCGCCGCCACCGATGTCGAGGAAGTTGGCGGGCTTCACGTTGCCGTGGTTCTCACCGGCGTACGCGACGACGTCCAGGGTCGACATGACCAGACCGGCACCGTTACCGATGATGCCGACCTCGCCCTCGAGCTTGACGTAGTTGAGGTTCTTGGCCTTGGCGGCGGCCTCGAGCGGGTTGGCCGCGGCCTTGTCCTCGAGAGCGGCGTGATCCGGCTGACGGAAGTCGGCGTTCTCGTCGAGGGACACCTTTCCGTCCAGCGCGAGGATGCGGCCGTCCTTGGTCTTCACCAGCGGGTTGACCTCGACGAGGAGCGCGTCCTCGGCGACGAAGGTGTCCCACAGGGTCACCATCGCCTCGGCGACACCCTCGGCCACCTCGGCCGGGAACTTCGCCTGGGCCACGATCTCGCGGGCCTTCTCGATGTCGACGCCGTCCACGGCGTTGACCGGGACCTTCGCGAGGGCCTCGGGGGTCTTCTCCGCGACCTCCTCGATGTCCATGCCGCCCTGCACCGACGCCATGGCGAGGAAGGTGCGGTTGGTTCGGTCGAGGAGGTACGAGACGTAGTACTCCGCCTCGATCTCCGGAGAGAGCTCGGCGATCATCACCTTGTGGACCGTGTGGCCCTTGATGTCCATGCCGAGGATGTCGGTCGCGCGAGCGACCGCCTCATCCGGGTCTGCCGCCAGCTTCACGCCGCCGGCCTTGCCTCGGCCACCGACCTTCACCTGCGCCTTGACGACGGACTTGCCGCCCAGCCGCTCGGTCGCCTCGCGGGCTGCCTCAGGCGTGTCGATGACTTCACCGGCCAGCACCGGTACACCGTGCTTGGCGAAGAGGTCCCTCGCCTGGTACTCGAACAGGTCCACGCGCGTCCGTCCCTTTTATGGTCTCGCGGTTGGTTTTCTGCGTGGGCGTGCCGCGAGGGCAACGTGACTGCGCAGTCACTAGGGAGGCGCACACGGTGACCGAGTACGCGGCATGTCCATCCGGCAGGTTATCCCCCGTGCCGCGCCGGACCCTAAATTGCAGATCACACCTGGGCGGTGATAACGGTCACAGATCGCGCTGGTAGCCGACGTACGAGGGACAAAACGCCGCCTCCGGCCGGTCGGCCGGGCATGGCGAGAGCCCCTCCGGTCACCGGCCCGTGTCCGGTATCGGCAGGGGGCGTTTCTCGATCGCCGCGGCCATGATCTCGGGAAACAGGTCGGGAGTGCAGGCGAAGGCCGGGGAGCCGAGTGCCCCCAGCGCGGCTGCGTGCTCCCGGTCGTAGGAGGGCGTGCCCTCGTCGGAGAGGGCGAGCAGAGTGACGAACTGCACGCCTGCGGCCTTCATCGCGGCAGCCCGCTCGACCATCTCGTCCCGTATCCCTCCTTCGTGGAGATCACTGATGAGGACGACGACCGTGTCCGCCGGACGGGTGATCCTCGACTGGCAGTACGCGAGGGCCCGGTTGATGTCCGTGCCTCCGCCGAGCTGTGTGCCGAACAGGACGTCGACCGGATCGTCGAGCCGATCGGTGAGATCGACGACGGACGTGTCGAACACCACGAACCGGGTCGCCAGGGTCCGCATCGAGGCGAGCACCGCGCCGAAGACCGAAGCGTGGACGACCGAGGCGGCCATGGAGCCCGACTGGTCGACGCAGAGGATGACGTCCTTCTTCACGGACCGGTCGGTACGCCCGTAGCCGATGAGGCGCTCGGGGATCACCGTGCCCACGCCGTCCGCCCCGGGAAGGGGCACGTAGTTCTTCAGGTTGGCCCGGACCGTGCGGTCCCAGTCGATGTCGCCGTGGCGCGGCCGGCCTGTCCTGGCCGAGCGGTCCAGGGCGCCGGTCAGCGTCGCCCTGGTACGGGTGGCCAATCGGCGCTCCAGGTCCTCGACGACCTTGCGTACGACGGCGCGGGCCGTCTCCTTCGTCGTCTCCGGCATGGCCTTGCCGAGCGAGAGCAGGGTGCCGACCAGGTGGACGTCGGGTTCGACGGCCTCCAGCATCTCCGGCTCCAGCAGCAGGGTGGCGAGCCCGAGGCGGTCGATGGCGTCGCGCTGCATGACCTGGACGACAGATGCAGGGAAGTACGTCCGGATGTCGCCGAGCCAGCGGGCCACGGACGGGGCGGACGCCCCGAGGCCCGCGGAGCGCTCGGCCGCGCCGCGGCCGCCCGGCTTCTTCGAACCGCCGTACAGCGCGGTCAGCGCTCCGTCCATCGCCACGTCGCGTCCGGCGAGCTCGTGTCCCGTGCTCTCGGCGCCGTCGGCACCGAGCACCAGGCGCCAGCGCCGCAGCCGCTCGTCCCCGGTCCTGCTCCCGGCCTTGCTCCCGGTCTTGCTCCCGGCCTGCTCGCTCCGGGGGCGGGTCCCGGTCTCGGTCTCGGTCCCGGTCCCGGCAGGAGTCACGTGCATCGCTCGTTCCCTCTTCCTCGATTCCACTCGGCCCGCGCTCATCCGTCCGCCCCTGTCGGCGCGTCGACGCCGAGCAGCAGCCGCAGCACCGGAACCACCGCGTCCGCCCGCTCCTCGTCGAGTCCCTCACCGAAGCCCGGCGTCACGGGTGTCCCCCCAGCGCGCTCCCCACCGGGATCCGGCCCGCGACGGACGAGCTCGCCCAGGGTGCGCCGTACGCCCGGTTCGTAGGCCGAGAACGTGCGGCGCAGCAGCGGGAGCACTTCGGTGAACGCGTCGGCCGATATGCCCGTCAGCCAGGTGTCGACGAGCCCGAGGAGCCGGTCGTCGTGGACGAGCAGCAGTCCTCCGCCGGCCGCTCCGCCGACGAATCCCTCGATCCAGGCAGCCGCTTCCGCCGGTGCGGTGCCGCGCGAGAGGGCCAGGCCCATCAGGCGCGCGGCCTCGCTCCCGGCCAACCGTCCGTCGTCCAGGAGCAGACGCGTGGCACGGCCCCGGATCACCCCGGCGACCGCGTCCCTGCCGGACAGTTTGCGCAGGACGCCGGCCCACCGCTCGGGCAGACCGTCCGCCCCGGCCGCCTCGGCGAGCAACCCGATCGCGCCGTGCACACCGTCCACCCGGCGGTACGCCTCCTCCGCCGCGGCCTCGTCGAGGCCGGTGCAGGCGGGTGGCAGGCCCACACAGACCCGCTCGGCGAGCCCGACGGCCACCTCCCCCAGGGCCGCGGTGCCGGTGGACCGCACGTCCCCGTACCGCAGGGAGCGGGCCAGGGCGGGCAGTGCGTCGGCGAGGTGGCCGACATCCGCGTCGAGGGCCGCCCGGTCGGCGAGGGCGCTCATCACGACGGACAGGGCGTCGGGCAGTCCGGCCAGGAGGCACCGCTCGGCGAGCGCGGTGACCTCAGCGAGTGACTGCGCCGACACCGCGTCCGACTCGGTCCTGGCGGTCGCGGCGCCGAGCACGGTGGTGCCCCACACCCCGGCCTCGGCTATCCGGACGAACAGCTCGGGCTCCCAGTGCAGCCGCCAGCTCTCCCGGAACGTGCCCGTACTGCCCCGGCCCGCGGCACGTTCGCCCCAGTCAACCCCGAGGAGCCGCAGCCGGTGCAGCAGTCTGCTGCGGGCCGCGTCGGTGTCCTTGCGCAGATCGAGCTCCAGCTCACGCCTCTCCGCCTCGGGCCTGAGCCTCAGGGTGCGCTGCTGTCTGTCCAGGTCGCGCTGGAGCGGGACGGCGGGGGCGGTGTCGGGGACCTCACCGAGGACCTCGCCGATGACGAGCCGGTCCCGCACGAGGGCGAGCGGCACCTCGGAGCCGTCGCACATGACGGACCTGACCGCGTCGGTGGCTTCGGCCAGGCCGACGGCCGGGCGGCCGCGCAGGGCTGCCAGTGTCCCGGCGAGCCGGACGGCCTCGATGACGTCCGCCGATGACACGGCCCTGTCCATGTCGCGCAGCACTCCGGCGACCTTCGTCATCCAGCGCTCGACCGGCCGGTCGGGGGCGCCGAAGAGGTGCCCGTACCAGCCGGGGGATTCGATCCCCGCGCCGTATCCGCTGTGCCGGGCGAGCCTGCGATGGGTCCAGGGGACCCAGGTCAGCTCCGCCTTGACCTTGGGCATCCCCTTGAGGAGCGCCCGATCGGCGGCGACCGTCGTCCTCGCGGTGAGCGCGGGGACGTGCCACGCGCCGCAGACCACGGCGACGCCGTCGCCGAACTCCTTGCGGGCGGCGCGCAGCTGAAGTCGCATGCACGCCTCCCGGACCGCGTCCAGCGGATGTCCGCCGTCGTCGTACGCCTCACGGAGCGCCGTCATCGCCTCGGCGAGCGCGTCGAACGGGGCCAGCGGGTCGGCGGGCCGTCCGTCCGCGGCTCGGTGCTCGACGACGTCCTCCCACCAGCGCTCGGGGTCGTCGTATCCGGCGGCCTCGGCGAGGACGCCGATCGGGTCGATGCCCGGTCCGCCCTCCGCCGGCCGGGTCTCCCGCTCGTCCACCAGGGCCAGGGAGTGTGCGGCGGGCAGATCGATGAAGCGCACGGGGACCGCGTGCGTCGACGCCCAGCGGATCGCCACCCATTCGGGCGAGAAGTCGGCCAGGGGCCAGAAGGCGGCACGCCCCGGATCGTCCACGGCGTGCGCGAGGAGCGCGACCGGCGGGCGCATCCGGCGGTGCCCCGCGAGCGGCAGCAGGGCGTCGCCCTCGGGCGGTCCTTCGACGAGCACGGCACTCGGCCGGGCCGATTCCAGCGCGGCCAGGACCGCGCGGGCGGAGCCCGGCCCGTGGTGGCGCACCCCCAACAGCAACGGCCCCCCGGCGGGAGCGGTGGCTCCTCCGGCGCGGGGTGTCATTCGGCGGCCTCGCGGCAGGCGCGGTAGAAGTCCTTCCAGCCGTCCCGCTCCCGGACGACTGTCTCCACGTATTCCTGCCAGACCAACCGGTCGGCCGTGGGGTCGCGGACGACGGCCCCGAGTATGCCCGCCGCCACGTCACCCGGCCGCAGGACGCCGTCGCCGAAGTGGGCGGCCAGCGCGAGGCCTCCGGTGACGACGGAGATGGCCTCGGCCGTGGAGAGCGTCCCGGACGGCGACTTGAGCTTCGTGCGGCCGTCCGTGGTGATGCCGTTGCGCAGTTCGCGGAAGACCGTGACGACACGCCGGATCTCGGTCATGCCGTCGGGCGCCGGGGGCAGGTCGAGCGAGCGTCCGATCTGTGCCACCCGCCGGGCCACGATGTCCACCTCGGCCTCGGGTGTCGCGGGCAGCGGCAGCACGACGGTGTTGAACCGGCGGCGCAGTGCGCTGGAGAGCTCGTTGACCCCCCGGTCACGGTCGTTGGCCGTGGCGACGAGGTTGAACCCCCGGACGGCCTGGACCTCTTGCCCCAGCTCGGGGACGGGGAGCGTCTTCTCCGACAGGATCGTGATGAGGGCGTCCTGCACATCGGCGGGGATGCGCGTGAGCTCCTCGACCCGGGCGGTCATGCCCTCGGCCATGGCCCGCATGACGGGGCTCGGCACCAGCGCCTCCCGGCTCGGACCGTGAGCCAGCAACTGCGCGTAGTTCCACCCGTAGCGGACGGCCTCCTCGGGGGTGCCCGCGGTGCCCTGGACGAGCAGGGTCGAGTCCCCGCTGACCGCTGCGGCGAGGTGCTCGGACACCCAGGTCTTGGCGGTCCCCGGAACGCCGAGGAGGAGCAGGGCCCGGTCGGTGGCGAGCGTGCTCACGGCGACCTCGACGAGGCGGCGCGGGCCGACGTACTTCGGTGTGATCAGTGTGCCGTCCTGGAGCGTCCCGCCGAGCAGATAGGTGGAGACGGCCCACGGCGAGAGCTTCCAACGGGCGGGCCTGGGACGGTCGTCGGCGGCGGCGAGCGCCCTGAGTTCATCGGCGAACGCATGCTCGGCGTGCGGCCTCAGAGCCTCGCCGCCGGCTGCGTCGGTCTGTACGGACACGGTCATGGATCCCCCTCCGGATCGGTCGATCCGATGTGGTTCCCACCGTGCACCACGGCACTGACAATCGGTCCCGGCACTTCGGCCGGGACCGGTCGTGGAGCGGTACGCGACGCCGCGGTTCAGCCCGTGACGGGCGAGACCGCGACGGGCGAGACCGCGACGGGCGAGACCGCGACGCATCCGCGGCTCGTGAGGAGCGCCTCGCCCTTCATCTCCTCGACGGCCTCCCCCGGTGTGGTTCGCCGAACTCTCTCCTTCGCGGGGAAGCGCACGAGGTGGTCAAGGCGGCTGCGGGACAGGCGGAATCGCAGGTCGGAGCCGATTGTCAGTGGCGCGCTCTACCGTCGGTTCCATGGTGCTATCTCACGGGGGAGAACCCTGGCGCTCCACCGGCCCGGTGGAGCGCCGGACGAGGGAGCAGGGGCCGGACCCCGCCCTTGACGACGCGTCATGCGCGGCCGGCCTGGCGGCGGCCCGCCGCGCGGACCGCAGACACGCTCGCATCACAAGTGGCGCGCGCGAGCTGGAGCAGCGGCTCGCGGACCTGCTGCGGGGCGGGCTCGCGGGGACGGACCGGCCGGATTACGGGCTGTGGGAGGAGACTGCGGCCCGCATGGTCGACGCCCAGGCCCCCGGACTCGCCCACCGGGTCCGGGAGCTGGGGACGATTCCGGCCTCGGGGTCCGGCTGGCCGGCCCGGCTGCTCGAGGAGTGCGCGCTGCTGCATCTGCTGGACTCGGCCTGGCTCGGGCTCGACCGGCTGCCCGGTCCGCTGGCGGCGACCGTCCGTTCGCGAGTGGGCCTCACGGCTTCGGCCGAAGGGCCGGCCGTCCGTGACCACTGGCTGGTCCTCGCCCAGTACGACACACCGGACGGCCGGATCGTGACCCGCCGCATCTGGCTGCACGGACGGGAGTCGGGGCGCACCGCGCTGCTGCTGTCCTACGGGGCACCAGGGCGCGCTCCCGCCCATGCGCTGCCGGTGGGCACGGTGATCGACGCCGAGGTGACGACATATCCGGGCGGCGGGGGGCTGCGGGCCGAGCTGGGGGAGCGGTTCGGCGAGCCTGTCGTCACGACCGCACCGC
This sequence comes from Streptomyces sp. NPDC002793, assembly GCF_040295485.1. Taxonomy (NCBI): domain Bacteria; kingdom Bacillati; phylum Actinomycetota; class Actinomycetes; order Kitasatosporales; family Streptomycetaceae; genus Streptomyces; species Streptomyces sp. NPDC002793. The sequence goes on from NZ_JBEOVL010000014.1 coordinate 21,803, forward strand.
CGCCCGGCGGCACGACGGCCGATGCCCTCGCAGCGTACGGCCGCGCGCTGCGGGACGACCCCTGGCTCGACGCCTGGCCTGCCACCCTGCGCGATGTCATACCCGCGCCCTCCGGAGACGGTTGGCAGCTGGTCGGCGCGGCGGACGGCTCCGCCCTACCGGTCGCGTCCTCGGCGCTGTCCCGGCCGGGTCTGTGGAAGCTCGTGGCGCTCTCCGGCGGCGGCCCCGTGACGGTGTTCGGCGAGTGCGGGCACCGGGGCTTCGACCCGCTCGCGGCCTGGTGCCCCGAGGCCCAGGACGACATCGGGGTGAGCGCGGCCGTGGCGCTCGTCTGACGCCTCGCCCCGTCGTGCCGTCGTGCCGCCCCGCCGTCCCGCTCCGTCCCGCCGTCCTCTCCGCCCGCTGCTTGCTCGACCCGCGTTCCCCGGACCAACGGAAGGGACCCGATGCCCACCACCGTCACGCTCACCGGCTCGACCACCGGCACGCCCGTGAGCGCCTCGTGGGAAGAACTCGTCACCTCGGCCCTGCTCGGCACCGACCGGCGCCCCCTCCGGCCGGAGGTCGGTGCGAGCGGTGCCGCGGCCGGTCCGGCGGCGCTGCTCGGCACAGCGGCGGTGCACACCGTGCGGCGGCGGGCAGCTCTGCGGCCGGCGACCGGGGCCGGCCTGCCGGTGCCCGCCCCCGCCGATCCGCGTCCGCCGCTGCCTGCCGCCGCCCGCCGTCGGCTCGCCCAGTTGCTCGCCGACCGCTCGGCACCCCCCAGCGGCGGGCGCCGTGGTACGGCTCCCGACCTCACCGAGCTGATCCCCCAGTGGCTGGCCTCCGCCGGTGCGCACGGCTACCGGGCGCCGTCGGAGCTGCTGCCCGCGCTGTTGGACGCGGCGAGGGCGCGTACGGATCTGCGCCCGCACGTGCTGACGTTCGCCGGGCCGCGCGGGCTATGGCTGGCCGCGCTGAATCCGGAGTGGAGGTTCGCGCTGCGTGCGTCCTCACGCGGCGCCCAGCAGCCGCAGACAGCGGATCCGGAGGCCGTGCGCCGGCTCTGGGCTGAGGGACTCTTCGCCGAGCGGGTCGCGCTGCTCGGCGCCGTGCGCGGGCGGGATCCCGACGCGGCCCGGTCCCTGCTCGCGACCACGTGGTCCACCGAGCGGGCCGAGGACCGGCTGATGTTCCTCGATTCACTGCGGTCCGGTCTCTGCGGGGCGGACGAGGCCTTCCTGGAGGAGGCGCTGGCGGACCGTAGCCGCAACGTCCGCTCGACGGCGGCGGAGTTGCTGTCCGCGCTGCCCGGTTCGGCGCTCGCCCGGCGGATGGCGGATCGTGCCACGTCCTGCGTGAACCCCGACCGTACCGGGGGTGCCGAATCCATCGCCGTGGAGGCGCCGCACGAGTGCGACGCCGCGATGCAGCGTGACGGAGTGGTGCCCGTTCCGCCCTCGGGACGTGGTGAACGGTCCTGGTGGCTGGGCCAGTTGGTGGAGGCGACCCCGCTCGGTGCCTGGCATGAGAGGTTCGGCGGCCGGACGGCCCAGGAGCTCGTGACGCTTCCGGTCGCCGACGGCTGGGCCGGTGAGCTGCACGCCGCCTGGTGCCGGGCCGCGGTCCGGCAGCGGAATCCCGACTGGGCGCGGGCACTCCTCGGAGCTCCCTCGACACCTCCGGCGAACGGTCCAGGAACGGCGTCGCTGGCCGAGCGGTCACAGCTCCTCGCGACCCTGCCGCCACCCGAACGGGCGCTCTGGGTCGCCGGTTTCATAGCCGCGCACGGTCTGTCCGAGGCCTTCCAGCTGCTCGGCGTCTGCTCCGTGCCCTGGGACGGCCCGCTCGGCCGGTCGGTGGTCGACGCACTCGACATCGCCCGGGACGCGGGGAGTTACCCCTGGAGCTTCAGCGGGGTGATGGGCCTCGCCGAGCGCTGCCTGAATCCGGCCGAGGCCGACCGGCTCGCCGTGCTCACCACCACACCCGACGAGCCGGAAGGCGCTTCACCGGGTGCCGGTGGTTACTGGTCGGAGGCGTTCCAGCGCCTGGTCTCCACCCTTCGCCTACGCGCCGCCATGGACGCGGAGCTGGTCCGGACCGACACTGACGGCGCACGGGGAACGGGCGGCACACACGGCACGGACCCGGCACACGGCACGGACCGACCGGACTGAGCAGGACATCAGTACATGGGCGGCTCTCAGGCCTCCGCGGCCTGACGGACGTGCGCGTTCACCCAGTCGACGATCGAGGCCGTCGTCGCACCCGGGGTGAAGATCTCCGCCACACCCTGCTCCTTCAGCGGAGCGATGTCCGCCTCGGGAATGATGCCGCCACCGAACACCTTGATGTCCTCCGCCTCGCGTTCCTTCAGCAGCTCGATGACCTTGGCGAAGAGCGTGTTGTGCGCACCGGAGAGGATCGAGAGGCCGATGGCGTCGGCGTCCTCCTGGATCGCCGTGTCCACGATCTGCTCAGGAGTCTGGTGAAGCCCCGTGTAGATGACCTCCATGCCCGCGTCGCGCAGTGCCCGCGCGATCACCTTGGCCCCGCGGTCATGGCCGTCGAGGCCCGGCTTGGCCACCACCACACGGATCGGACCGGTCACACCCATCAATGCCTCCACATGCGTCTCCCGTGCCCGGAGGGCCGGTGATGTGAACGAACGTTATCCACAGCATCCCGCACGGTGTCGTTTCACGGTGGACCAGGAGGGGGAAATCACACATGGGACATGTTCGCCGGCGTCGTTCCCGGCACCGGGCGGCCACCGGCCGCGCGGGGAGCGCCGCCAGGGGAGCCGCAACGAGGTCGCCGTGTCACCGCGCCGTCAGCCGCACGGCACGGTGACACGGCCCCCGGCCGCATCAGGGCCCGGTCACCTTCAGCGCTCCCCGTGAGGGCGTGCGGGAAGGGAGCCGCCTCCCCGCACGCCGGTGCAGGAGGTCGGCCATGAAGATCCCGCCTTTCCTACCCCCACTGCTGCGCAGGGCGTGCCCGCGTCCCCTCCGGCTGTCGTCGACGGTGATCGGAGCGACCGCGCTGGAGCTGGTCATCCTCGCGGGGCACGTGCTGATCTACCCGTCCGGCATCGCTCCGGAGCGCCGGGCCCCCGCACCCACCCCCGACACCGGCACCGGCACCGGCACCGACCCTGGCTCGGACCCCGTCCGGACCACCCGTTCGGCCGACACGCCCCACACACTGCCGAACCCCTCGGACGACCGCCCGCCCGTCGTCCTCCTGCACGGCTTCATCGACAACCGCTCCGTCTTCGTCCTGCTGCGCCGCTCCCTGGCCCGGCACGGCTGGCACCACCTGGAGTCGCTCAACTACTCGCCCCTGACGTGCGACATCCGCACCGCGGCCGAGCTGCTCGACCGCCATGTGGAGGAAATCTGCGCCCGCACCGGGCACCGCGAGATCGACATCGTCGGACACAGCCTCGGCGGCCTGATCGCGCGGTACTACGTGCAGCGGCTCGGCGGGGACCGCCGGGTCCGCACACTCGTCACCCTCGGTACGCCGCACGGTGGCACCGCCGCCGCCCCGTTGGCCGGGGCACACCCGATCGTCCGCCAGATGCGCCCGGGATCCGGCCTGATCGAGGAGCTGCGCCGCCCCGCCCCTGGCTGCCGGACACGGTTCATCAGCTTCTGGAGCGAGCTGGACCGGGTGATGGTGCCGGTCGAGACCGCCTGTGTCGACCACCCCGATCTCGACGTGGTGAACGTGCGCGTCACCGGCGTCGGCCACCTCGCGCTCCCGGTGCACCCCGCGGTCGCGTCCGCCATCCGTCAGGCGCTCGATTCCCACGGTCCGGCCGTCGGCGCCGAGGGATCCGCCTCCGTCGCCTGATTTCCCCCAGAAAAATAGAACTGATTTCGAACATAAAACCAAGCCTGACGCCTCGCTCCACCGAAAGGCGGCCGATTGCCCGTTTCCTGAAGTACTTGAGGCCGCCGAAGATTGTCGTCCTCGTCTACCGCCGGGTACAGTCGCGGCCACTGCTCACCCCTGGGATCCCCCCACCGGACCCCGGAACAGGTCCTGCTGCCGAGGCGAGAGAGAAGTTGGTGAACGACCAGCACCCCCACGCCGGGTATGCCGGATACGACAGCCCCACCGGCAGCTTCAACACCGACCCGCTCTTCGGCTCCCTGCCAGGTCAGGACCACAGCAGCCACGACACGACGTACGGCGGCGGTTACGCCCCGGCGTACGACGGTGGCTACAACGGCTACGACAGCGGCCAGTGGGACACCGGAGCTCATCAGCAGGCCGCGTACGACGCCTACGGCGCCGCCCAGGCCCATCCGCAGACCTCCCAGGGCTACGACACGACCGCCACCTGGACACCCGAGGCCGGCATCCCGGCCCAGGCCGCCGTTCCGGCCCAGGACGTCACGGGTCAGTGGGACACGACGGGCTGGGACCACACCGGCCAGGCCGACCAGTGGGCGACGGGCGACACCGGCGCCTTCCCCACCACCACCTTCGACACCACGGCCTACGCGACCGGCACCTTCACCGCTCCCGACTTCGGGGCCGTGGGGCACGACGGCTACGCGGCCGCCGAGACCGGCACGTACGACGCCACCGCCTGGAACACCGGCGCCACGCCCGAGAACGCCGCGTACGCGACCGAACAGACGTCGTATGCACCGTACGAACACCAGTCGGCGTCCTACGATCCGTACGAGACGGCCGAGTTCGCCTCCTCCGGGGGCATCGACTCCCACGACCACTCCGCAAGCGTCGGAACGGCCGAGGCGGACCACGCGCGGACGGACACGTACCCGGCCGCGTACGACGAGGCCACCGGGTTCGAGTCCCAGGAACCGGCGCAGGACGTCACCGACATCATCGATCCGACCGACGCCACCGCGGAATCCGCCTCCGTGCCGCGCCCCGTGAGCCGTTCCGCCGCCCCCCGCGGCGGCAGCCGGGGCCGGCGCCGCACCCCCGCGAAGCGTTCCGCCCTCCTCACCGTCGCCGTCCCCTCCGCCTGCGTCATGAGCGTTGCGGGCATCGCCGCCGCCTCGGTCAGCGGCGCCGGTAGCGGCGAGGAGACGAAGGACGACACCACGTCCATGGCAGCCGCCGAAACGGTGAAGCCCGCGGTGGCGAACAACAAGCTGGACACCCAGCTCGCCAACCTCAGCGCCGACGCCGAGAACTTCGCCGACCGCGCCAGCCGCACCCAGGAACGCATCGACCTGAAGGAGCGTCAGGCCGCCGACAAGAGGAGGCGCGACGCGGAGGCCGCGCGCATCGAAGCCGAGCGTCCCAAGTTCGTCCTGCCCGTGGCACAGCACGGACTCAGCGCCTCCTACGGCCAGGCCGGGGTGAACTGGATGTCCATGCACACGGGCATCGACTTCCCCGTGGCCTACGGCACTCCCGTGATGGCGGCGACGGACGGCACCGTCCGCACCCAGTACAACAGCGCCTACGGGAACATGGCCATCGTCACCGCGGCCGACGGCACCGAGACGTGGTACTGCCACCTCAGCACGACGAAGATCCGCTCCGGCTCGGTCAAGGCCGGCGACGTCATCGCCTACTCGGGGAACTCCGGCAACTCCACCGGCCCGCACCTGCACTTCGAGGTACGGCCCGGCGGCGGTTCGGCGATCGACCCGACACCCTGGCTCCGCAGCCACGGCGTCAGCCCGAACTGAGACCTACCGGGCCGACCGGTGGCCGGGAAGCGGTGACGCCGCTCCTCCGCCACCGGCCCGCCCGGGTCAGAGCTTCTCGACCGGCGCGTACCGCAGCAGCAGTTTCTTGGGCCGCTCGTCGCCGAAGTCGACCGTCGCCTTCGCCTGGTCGCCGAACCCCTCGACCGCCGTCACCGTGCCCAGCCCGAACTGGTCGTGCGTGACCCGGTCCCCGGCCACCAGGGTGACCACCGGCTTCTCCGAGGTACGCCGCGTCGCGAATCCCGAGGGCCCGGACTTCGAACGCGACGAGGACAGCGACGACGTGATGCCGGACGTCGGTCCCGCCGCGGCGGCCATCGGCCCCTTGCGCTTCCAGTCCAGGTGCTGGTCCGGGATCTCCTCCAGGAACCGCGACGGCGGGTTGTACGAGGGCTGGCCCCACGCACTGCGCATCGCCGCCCGGGTCAGGTACAGGCGCTCGCGGGCACGCGTGATGCCCACATAGGCGAGCCGACGCTCCTCCTCCAGCTCCTTCACCTGCCCCAGCGCGCGCATGTGCGGGAAGACACCGTCCTCCATGCCCGTCAGGAACACCACGGGGAATTCGAGGCCCTTGGCGGTGTGCAGCGTCATCAGTGTGACGACACCGGAGCCGTCCTCGTCCTCGTCGGGGATCTGGTCGGCGTCGGCGACGAGCGCGACCTTCTCCAGGAACTCGGCGAGCGTCCCGGCGCCCTCCTCCTCCGCACGCTCCTGCTCGAATTCGAGCGCCACGGCGGCGAGTTCCTGGAGGTTCTCGATACGGGTCTCGTCCTGCGGGTCGGTGGAGGCCTGGAGCTCGGCGAGGTAGCCGGTCCGCTCCATCACCGCCTCCAGCACGACGGCGGGCCCCGCACCGGACTCCACGATCGTGCGGAGCTCCTCCATGAGCGTGTTGAAGCGCTTCACGGCGTTGGACGAGCGGGCCGCCATGCCGTACGCCTCGTCGACACGGCGCAGCGCCTGCGGGAAGGAGATCTTCTCGCGCATCGACAACGCGTCGATCATCGCCTCGGCCCGGTCGCCGATGCCCCGCTTGGGCACATTGAGGATGCGGCGCAGCGGGACGGTGTCCTCGGGGTTGGAGAGGACCCGGAGGTAGGCCAGGACGTCCCTGACCTCCTTGCGCTCGTAGAAGCGCACTCCGCCGACGACCTTGTAGGGCAGTCCGACGCGGATGAAGATCTCTTCGAAGACACGGGACTGGGCGTTCGTGCGGTAGAAGACGGCGACGTCGCCCGCCTTCGCGTCCCCGGCGTCCGTCAGTCGGTCGATCTCGTCGGCGACGAACTGCGCCTCGTCGTGCTCGGTGTCCGCGACGTAACCCGCGATCCGGGCCCCCGTGCCCGCGTTCGTCCAGAGGTTCTTGGGGCGACGGCTCTCGTTGCGCTCGATGACGGCGTTGGCCGCGGAGAGGATCGTCTGCGTGGAGCGGTAGTTCTGCTCCAGCATGATCGTGGTCGCGTCCGGATAGTCCTCCTCGAACTGGAGGATGTTGCGGATCGTCGCGCCGCGGAAGGCGTAGATCGACTGGTCCGCGTCACCGACGACGCAGAGCTCGCCCGGGGCCTCGGCCTCGCCGGACGGGCCGACCAGTTCGCGCACGAGCGTGTACTGCGCGTGGTTGGTGTCCTGGTACTCGTCGACCATGACGTGCCGGAAGCGGCGGCGGTAGTGCTCGGCGACGTCGGGGAACGCCTGCAACAGGTGGACCGTCGTCATGATGATGTCGTCGAAGTCCAGGGCGTTGGCCTCGCGGAGCCGCGCCTGGTACAGCGCGTAGGCCTGCGCCAGCGTCTTCTCGAACCCGTCCGCGGCCTGCCCCGCGAACGTCTCCTCGTCGATGAGCTCGTTCTTGAGGTTCGACACCTTCGCCGTGAACGACTTCGGCGGGTACCGCTTCGGGTCGAGGTCCAGATCACGGCAGACCAGGGCCATCAGCCGCTTGGAGTCGGCGGCGTCGTAGATCGAGAACGACGAGGTGAAGCCCAGGCGCTTCGACTCGCGGCGCAGGATCCGCACGCAGGCGCTGTGGAAGGTCATGACCCACATGGCGTTGGCGCGCGGGCCGACGAGGTCCTCGACGCGCTCCTTCATCTCGCCGGCGGCCTTGTTGGTGAAGGTGATCGCCAGGATCTGTCCCGGGTGCACCCCGCGCTCGGCCAGGAGGTGCGCGATCCGGTGGGTGAGCACCCTGGTCTTGCCCGAGCCGGCCCCGGCGACGATGAGCAGCGGGGAACCGGCGTGCACGACGGCGGCGCGCTGCTCGGTGTTCAGCCCGTCGAGCAGCGCGGCGGGATCGATGACGGGCCTCGGTGCGCCGTCGCGGTAATGGGTGTCACGCGGCGGCGGAGGCGCGTCGAAGACGTCCCCGAAGAGACCCTCCGGCACCGCGTCGGGTGCGTGCTCCTCGGGGGGCGGCGGGGGGCCTTCCTCCGCTTGCTGGAGGCCGGTCAGGAAACTGTCGTCAAAGAGGCTGCTCATCGCTTCACGAGTCTAGGCGGCCGCACCGACAGCCCGGGCCGCATCGGCCACAAGAGCCCGGGACCGTGCGCGTAACGGAACGGACCCGCCACGATGCGTGAGAATCCGGGTGCCCTTCCGGCCGCACGGACCACCACCCGGCAAAGGTCACGAAAATGTATCGGGCAAATCGAACATCAACCTTCACAGGGGCACCACGCATTGGCTAGCGTCTCCGGCGGGTGCCCCGTACCCCCTTGAGGCGAACCGCGCCGCACGGGCGCCCCCGCCGAATCCGTACTTCCCCGACGGGACCCGGAACCGGGGACCCACACGCAGCACCGGGGTGAATCGGTCCGCCTCCACCGGACCGTAGGGCAGCCTTCCGTTCCGCCCGCCCCCTCCCCCAGTCCCTGAACGGCCTGGGGAGGGACCCCCATCGCTGACCCAATAGGCGGTCCACGGAAGGAGATGCCGGCCTTGGCGTCGCATCGCAAGCCCCGTACCCGGGTGCGTACCACCCCTGCCGTCGGTCTCACGACGGCGGCGCTCGCCTCCGTCACCCTGCTCTCCACGCAGAGCGCGACGGCCGCCCCCAGCGAGCCCAAGCCCGGTATCGAGGAAGTACAGAAGAAGGTCGACGACCTCTACCGGCAGGCCGGCACCGCGACTCAGCACTACAACAAGGCGAAGACCGCGTCGGCCGAGCAGCGCTCCGAGGTCGACGCCCTCCTGGAGGCCGCGGCAAAGCGGGCCGACAAACTCAACGAGACGCGCCGGGAGCTGGGCAGCTACGCCGCCGCGCAGTACCGCAGCGGCTCGATCGCCCCGACCGCGACGTTCTTCCTCGCGGACGACCCCCAGGCGTACTTCGACCAGGACCAGCTGATGGCCCGGATGACCAGCCGGCAGCAGAAGGCGGTCGCCGACTTCCGTACGCAGCAGAAGGAAGCGGCGGCGAAGCGCGTCGAGGCGACGAAGAGCCTCGAAGCGCTCACCGCGTCGCAGGAATCGCTGCGCACCAGCAAGCAGCAGGTGCAGGCGAAGCTCACCGAGGCACGCTCCCTGCTGTCGAAGCTGACCGCCGAGGAGAAGGCACGGCTCGCGGAGCTGGAACGCGAGAAGGAGGCCGAGGCCCGGCGCAAGGCCGAGGAGCTGGCCCGGCAGCAGGCCGCCGCGGAGGAGAAGGCCGAGGAGGCCGCCAAGGAGGAGGCCGCGCAGGAGGAGCCCGGCACGGGCACCGGGACAGGCGACACGGGCGGCTCAGGCAGTGGCTCCGACAGCGGCTACGCCACGAAGGCCGAGAAGGTCCTGGCCTTCGCCGCCGCCCAGATCGGCAAGCCGTACGTCTGGGGGGCGACGGGCCCGTCCTCGTACGACTGCTCCGGGCTCACCCAGGCCGCCTGGAAGGAGGCGGGCGTCGATCTGCCGCGCACCACCTGGGACCAGGTCGAGGTCGGCACCCGGGTGGCCACGGCGGATCTGCGGCCGGGGGACCTGGTCTTCTTCTACGACGACATCAGCCACGTCGGCATCTACAAGGGCGACGGCATGATGATCCACGCACCGAAGCCGGGTGCGAACGTCCGCGAGGAGTCGATCTACTACATGCCGATCTACGGCAGCGTGCGCCCGGCCTGACCCGGCGGGAGGGGGCGGCCGACGGGCCGCCCCCTCCCCCTCGTCCGTCGTACGCGCCCGCTCAGGTCCAGAGCGTGGCGATGAAGATGTTGGCGACCGTCAGCCCGCCGACCGCGGCGAACGCGCCCTTGCCCGCCTTCTCCTCGTCCCGCTTCACGTAGACGAGCGCCAGGATCACGATCAGGACCAACAGCTTGATGCCGATCTTGACGTTGTTCACGCTCTGGTCGTCGGCCTGGTTGAGCCCGACCAGCGCGACACCCGTGACGAGCATGGTGAGCGCACCGTGCAGCATGGCCGGGACGAAGCGCGCCGTGCCCTCGCCCATGGCCTTCATCTGTGTCAGGAAGCCGCCCAGCAGGCAGGCGATACCGATGATGTGCAGGGCCACGAAGACATTGATGAGTACGTCCATGGCCGCAGCCTAACCGCGCCCATACCACCACTCTTCGGCCAGGTACGACTTACCGATGAATGCACTCCGGGACTGCACGAATTGCCGGACTCCGGCTGTTTTTTCCGGTCATTCGAGGGAAACGAAACAGCACATGAGGGCAATAGCTGTCATTACACCTCTTCCTCGTGCGCCGGGTTTAGCGTCCCTCCCAGGTGACCGGTTCCACACCCACCGCCCCCGTACCGGGCGGTGCCCGGTCGCCCCGCCAGGAATCCGGCGGCGGGCCACTCCCCCTGTGACGGCCCGCCCCGGACCCGGCGGGCCGGCCGGTACCCCCCGGCAGGCAGTCGAACGGAAGGACGCACCGCTCCCGTGGCCGCCGATCGGAAAGCCGCTCACCGCAAGCCCAAGCAGCGCCTGTTCAACGGGCCTGCTGCCCGCACCGCAGCCACCCTCGCCCTGGCGGGGGCGGCGACCGCGACCGCCCTCGAAGGCGCCGCCCAGGCCGACCCCCAGCTCACCCCGGCCCAGGTGGAGGGCAAGGTCGACCGGCTGTACCACGACGCCGAGGTGGCGACCGAGAAGTACAACGGTGCGAAGGAGAAGGCGACCGCCTCCGAGAAGGCCCTCGACACCCTGCGCGACGAGGCCGCCCGCAGGACCGAACGCCTCAACACCGCCCGCGACGCCCTCGGCGCGTACGCCACCGCGCAGTACCGCAGCGCGGGCATCGACCCCGCTGTCCGGCTGATCCTCTCCTCCGACCCCGACGAGTACCTGGAGCGTGCCTCCTACGAGGACCGGGCAGGCGACCGCCAGGCCGGCGCGCTCAACGGCGTGCGCCGGCAGATCAGCGACCTCGCGCAGCTCCGCGCCCGGGCCCAGGACGAGCTGGCGGCCCTCACCTCCCGCCGGGCGGAGCTGAAGGAGCACAAGGACGCGGTCCACGCCAAGCTCGCCGACGCCCGGAAACTCCTGGCCACCCTCACCGCCGACCAGCGCGCCGCCTACGAACGCTCGGCCGGCGGCAGCGCCGTCCGGGCCGACCGGGGCGTTCCGCGCGGCTCCGTCGCCGCCCCCAACGCCCGTGCGGCGCAGGCCGTCGCCTTCGCGTACGGGGCCCTCGGCAAGCCGTACGTCTGGGGAGCCACCGGCCCCGCCTCCTTCGACTGCTCCGGTCTCACCCAGGCCGCCTGGCGGGACGCGGGCGTGTCCCTGCCCCGCACCACGTACACGCAGATCAACGCCGGCCAACGGGTCTCCCGCTCCGAACTCGCCCCCGGGGACCTGGTGTTCTTCTACCCCGGCGTCACCCACGTCGGGCTCTACATCGGCGGCGGCCAGATGATCCACGCCCCGCGCCCGGGAGCCCCGGTCCGCATCGCGCCGATCAGCGAAATGCCCTTCGCGGGAGCGACCCGTGTCGCTTAGGCTCCATGGCCTTCGGCCACTGCCGTAACTGCCATAACGCAGAGGGCTCAGACCAGCCGTCGCGCAGTCGCCCACCGGGTCAGCTCGTGCCGGTTGGAGAGCTGGAGCTTGCGCAGCACGGCCGAGACATGGGACTCGACCGTCTTCACCGAGATGAACAGCTGCTTGGCGATCTCCTTGTACGCGTACCCGCGCGCGATCAGCCGCAGCACCTCGCGCTCGCGCTGCGTCAGCCGGTCCAGGTCCTCGTCGACCGGCGGCGCGTCCGTCGAGGCGAAGGCGTCGAGGACGAAGCCGGCCAGCCGCGGCGAGAACACCGCGTCGCCGTCCTGGACCCGGAAGACGGAGTCGACCAGGTCGGCGCCGGTGATGGTCTTGGTGACGTAGCCGCGGGCGCCGCCGCGGATGACGCCGATGACGTCCTCGGCGGCGTCCGAGACGGACAGCGCCAGGAAGCGCACCGGGTTCTCGACCGCGCCCATCATCGGGGCGCAGCGCCGCAGCACCTCGACACCGCCGCCGCCCGGGAGGTGGACGTCGAGGAGGACGACCTCGGGGCGGGTCGCGGTGATGACGGTGACCGCCTGGTCGACGTCGGCGGCCTCGCCGACGACCTCGACCCCGGTCTCCTCCGTGCGGCCGATCTCGGCCTGGACCCCGGTGCGGAACATCCGGTGGTCGTCGACGAGCACGACCCGTACCCGGCGCTCCGGGCCTCCGGTCGCTTCGGTGTTCTCGGTCATTCGCTCGCCCTCTCCATCTCCAGCTCGACTTCCGTGCCCCCGTCGGGCACCGAACGCAGCCGTGCCGTACCGCCGTTGCGCTGCATCCGGCCGATGATCGATTCCCGTACGCCCATCCTGTCGTCCGGGACGGCGTCCAGGTCGAAGCCCGGCCCCCGGTCCCGTACGGAGACGAAGACCGTGCGGCCCTCTACCTCCGCGTACACCTGGACGGCACCGCCCTCGCCACCGTACTTGGCGGCGTTGACCATCGCCTCGCGCGCTGCCTGCATCTGGGCCGCCAGCTTCTCGTCGAGCGGGCAGTCCCCGACGACGACGACCTCCAGCGGAACGCCGTGCTTGTCCTCCACCTCGGCGGCGGCGCGCTTGACGGCGTCGGCGAGGCTCGTCGGCTCCTCGGCCTCCTCCTTGCCGGTGCCCTCCGGGTTGTACAGCCAGTTCCGCAGCTCCCGCTCCTGGGCGCGGGCGAGCCTCCGCACCTCGCCGCCGTCGTCCGCGTTGCGCTGGATCAGTGTGAGCGTGTGCAGGACGGAGTCATGGACATGGGCGGCGACTTCGGCGCGCTCCTGGGCCCGGATGCGCATCAGGCGTTCCTCGGAGAGGTCCTGCGTCATCCGTACGAGATAGGGGCCCGCGAGCAGCGCGATGCCGGTGAGTACGGCGACGGCGGCGGTCAGCGCGGTGCCGAGCTGGGCCGCCGATCCCCGCACCACCATGAAGGCGGCGAGCCCGAGGCCGACGAGCGCGACGCCGGCCAGCCCCCGGGCCAGGTGCAGCACCCGGCGGTGGCGTCCGGCCTCCATCCAGCGGGCGCGGCGCGCGTTGTCCGCCTGGCGCCACACCAGGACCGAGCCGCCGCCGATCAGCAGCGCTGGCCAGACGTAACGGTCGGCCTCGCTGCCCATGTCGACACTGCCGACGAAGATCACCGCGCCGAAGAGCAGCGCCACCAGGGCGAACACCTGGCCCTGGTCCGGCTTACGGAGTCTGCGCCGGCCGTCCGGGGCGGTCTCGAAGAAGGAGCGAGATGTCTCGACCCCGCCGACGCCGAGCGGCACGACGATCCAGAACACCGCGTAGAGCAGGGCGCCGAGGCCGTCCGCGAAGAACAGACCGAGGAACACGAACCGGACCCAGGCGACGGGCAGCCCCAGATGCCCCGCGAGCCCGCGCGCGACGCCGCCGAGCATCCGTCCGTCGGCGCTGCGGTACAGCTTGCGCGGCGCCGGCTCCTCCGGTTCCGGGGCGTGCGAGCTCGGGGCTCTGGTCGTGGCTGCTGGCATGCACCGATCGTCACACGTTCCGGCGGGTCGTGGCATCAGGGTCTGCCCGGACGCGACCCTGAGGCCGAGGACGTACGGGCCGGCCCCGGGGCCCTGACACGCAATATCAGGGATCGGCCAGGGTCGTCGCGGGTCCCACGAAGGCGTACGGCCCGTCACCATGGAGCCATGACCGTTCCCCAGGACGCCTCCCCCGGCGTCACTCCGCCTCCCGAGCCGGCACCGCAGCTGCGGCGCAGCCCACGGCAGAAGGTCGTGGCCGGTGTGTGCGGCGGGCTCGGCCGGTACTGCGACGTGGACCCGGTGATCTTCCGGATCGTGCTCGGCGTCCTCGCGGTCACGGGCGGCGTCGGCCTGATCTTCTACGGCTTCGCGTGGCTGCTTCTCCCCGTGGAGGGCGAGGACGAGAACGAGGCGCGCCGGCTGCTGTCGGGCCGGGTCGAGGGCGCCTCCCTGATCGCGCTGCTGCTGGCCCTGGTGGGCTGCGGGCTGCTGCTGTCGATGCTGCACAACCGCGGGATGCTCGCCTTCGCCGCGATGCTGTCGCTGAGCGTCATCGGCTTCTCGGTCTGGACACAGCACCGCAGGGCGGTCCCGCCCGAGCACGCCCCGGGTACGGCGGCCAAGCAGACCGCCGGGAGCCCGGCGCACACCGCAGGCCACGGGGCTGCCCCACCCGAGGTGAAGGCACCGCCCACGCCGGGCAGCCCGTCCTGGTGGCGGGACCCGATCGTCAAGGACGGCACCACGGGCCCGCCGGGGACCGGCTATCTGTGGGGCCCCGCGAACGCGTCGCCGCAGGCGGCGGAGTTCGGCAGGAGCGGTCCGACGCCTGACGCCCCGTACCGCCCGCCCTACCGCGCACCGGGCACCGGGGGCCCTCGGTCGATCGGCGGGATCGTCTTCCTGCTCGCCCTGCTCGCGGGCGGCCTGGGCACGGGACTGAGCTGGGACACCCATCCGCTGGGGACGAGCCTGCAGATCGGTCTCACGGCGGCGCTCGGGGTGTTCGCCCTGGGCCTGGTGACCGCCTCCTTCGTCGGCAGGACCGGCTTCGGCACGATCGTGCTGGCCGTGATCACGGCGGGGCTGCTGGCGGGAGCCTCCGCCGTACCCGAGGAGATCGGCACCGACTGGGTCCGGAAGGAATGGCGTCCGGCCTCGGTCGCGTCGGTCCAGCCGCAGTACAAGCTGAGCACCGGGATAGCCGAGCTCGACCTGTCCCGGATCACCGTGGCGAAGGGCGACACCGTGCGTACCCGTGTCCAGGTCGCCGTGGGCCGCGCGCTCGTCGTCGTACCGGAGGGTGTGACGGTGAAGGTGGTCGCCGAGGCCGGTCTCGGCGACATCCAGTTCCCGTCCGACCGGCGCAAGGACGTGGACATCGCCCCCGGCCGGAAGACGGAGCGGACCATCGAGCCCTCCGGGGACAGCAAGCCCGCCGGCACCGTGGAGCTGGGCATGGGCATCGGCATCGGACAGTTGGAGGTCACCCGTGCCGCGTCATGAGTTCCGGCCGGGCCGCGCGGTGGCGGGCCTCGTCATGCTGACCCTGGCGGGCGGCTACGCGGCGGACGCGGCGGGGGCGTGGAACATCCCGTGGTCGTTCGTCGCCGCCGTGTTCTTCGGCGGCCTCTGGCTCGCGGTGACGGTGACCTGGGTGAGCTACCGGCTGCGGCGGCGCCACACGCGTAAGGCACCGGCGGAGGACTCGGCGGCGACGCGGGCCGCCCCCCTCCCGTAACGGGCGGCGGGCGGCGGGCGGCGCGACGACGGGAGGCTCAGCCCAGGCCCTGGGCCCGCCGACGGCGTACGGCGATGAGGGTGCCCGCGCCCACGGCCACCGCTGCGGCAGCCGCGCCACCGAGCGCCAGGGTCGTCGACGAGGAGCCGGTGGCCGCCAGGCTGCCGCCGGTCGTCGACGATCCGGCACCACCGGTCGTGGAGGCGCCGTTGCCGCCGGTGGTGGTGGATGAGGAGGAGCCGGCACCCGTGGACGAGGTTCCGCCGTCGTCCCCGCCGGCCGGGCTGCCGCCGGCCGAGCCCGTGGAGCCCGTCGAGCCCGTGGAGGCCGTCGATCCGGCCGTCGTCCCCGCCGACCCGCCGTCCGTGACGTCCAGCGTGATGTCGGCCCTGTCATTGCCCTTGTCGGGGTCGAACGGCCGCGCCTCGGTGCTCAGGGCCACGGAGCCCACGGCACCCTCCACCTTCTTGTCGATCTTCAACTGGAAGGTGTAGGTCTCGCCGCCGCCCTCGTGGACCCACCGCTGGCCGGTGCCGCAGACGTACGCCTCGCCCTCGGCCTCGCAGTACCCGTGGGGCTTGACGACCGACGTCCCTGCGGGCGGTGTGATCCGGACCTCGACGAGCGGGTCCCCCTCCCTGGTCAGCGTCCAGGCGGGCCCGGCGTTGGTGAACTTCGCCTTCAGCGTCACCGTGTCTCCGACGCGGCCCTTCAGGTCGGCGCCCGTCACCTGGTAGTCGGCCGTGTTGACGGTGGAGACCGACACATCGACGGCGTCCTCGGTGGCCTCGCCCCCGTCCGGCTGCTCGACGAGCGCCACCGCCGGCGCGGTCCCGGCCACCGGAGGCGTGGCGGCGTCGTCCGGCGCCGGCTCGGTGTCCCACACGCTCACGCGCAGGTCGTCCTCGAGCGCGCGGTCCAGCACCTTGACGGCGAGGGGCTTCTCGGGCGTGTAGGCGACACCGGGCTCCAGCGCCTGGTCGAACGCGCACACCACGTTCGACTTCGCTGTCATCTCGTCGTAGGACGGGACCTCGTACGCTTGGCAGTTGGACGGTATGTCCGCGTAGTCGAGGCCCCGGGTGACGGAGTGGACGACCCACGCCTTGTCCGCGGCCTTCGTGCCCTTGTTCGCGACTGTGACCGGCTGGTCGAAGCTGCTGCCGGGCTGCACGCCGTCGATCGGCGCGATGTCTCCCACGACCAGTTCGGCGGCGGCCTCATCGGCGGCGGCAGGCGTCGCGCCCAGCGCGAGGAGTCCGGCGGCGCCCAGCGCGGCGACGGCGGTACGGGAGGTGCGGCGGATGTGAGGGAAAATCAGCATGAGAGAACCTCTGCGGAACGCGGGTGAACGGATGATGTCCTATGGGGGAACAGTCCTTCACCGTCCAAGACACCTGTGGGCACCGATCGGTTGCGCGAGCAAGGGCCGCAGAGGCCGGCGGGACGTCCCTAGAACCGCCCGCGCCGGCCGCCCCGCAGCGCGTCCAGTGACCAGTGGGGTGCTCCCGCCATCAACAGCGGCAGCCAGGCGATGAGGTAGACCAGGTCGTTGCCGTAGTAGTACGGCTCGGTCTGCCAGCTCACGGTCAGCCACAGACTCAGCGAGATCAGCGCCCCGCCGAGCGCCGCGAGCCGCGTCCACAGGCCCGCCAGGGTGCCGAGGCCCACGAGGAGTTCACCGATCGCGATGGCGTAGCCGAAGCCTTCGGGGCTCTCCAGCGCCAGGTCCACGAGGCCCGGCACGGCCGCGCTGTCGCGTACGGCGTTCATCACCTCGCCGAGGGATCCGGCACCGCTCGCCGACAGGAACGCGCTGTCGGTCAGCTTGTCGAGCCCCGCGTAGACGAACGTGACACCGAGGAAGATCCGCAGGGGAAGGAGCGCGTACTGCCGCGCCCGGTCCCGGACACCCCTCGGCTCCTCCGGTCCGTAGGAACCACCGCCGTACCCGTGCATCGCTGTCCCGCCTTCCGTTGGCCTTTCAACAGACCATACGTACGCCGGTTCGGGACCGCCCACCAGGGCCCGGGGTCAGTCCGTGACATCGATGAGGCAGGAATTCGTCTCCACGCCCGCCGCCGTGACGACCTGCACCTCCACCGAGCCGGGTTCCACCTCGACGGGAACGGGCACGGTGAGCACGGTGTCCGCCGGATTGGCGAAGCCTCCGGTGACCGGGATCAGGGGTACGTGCACGTGCACCGGGCCGATTCTGACGACCACCCGTGCCAGCCGGTCGGGGCTGCCCGCGCCGGGCGGGACGAATCCGGCGCCACGGATCTCGATGTCGTCACCGGTCCGGATCGAAGCGTCCAGATCCCCCGCCTCCCGGGCACGGACGACCGAGAGGATGACCGGTCGGCCGCCCTCCGCGTACTTCCCGGCGAAGTACGTCGCCGTGGAGACGGCCACCAGGACCGCCAGGCCCCACGGCAGATCCGGCAGTTGCTCGGGGCGGCGGGCCAGCCGGACAGCGGCGAACAGCACGGCGACGGCGCTGATGAGGACGTACTGCACATCGGTGAAGCTGCCGCGCCCGGAGTCGTCGGTCAGCAGATCCGCGGCCCGCGGCCGGTCCGCGCGCAGCTTCTGGAGTCGCTGGCCCAGCACGCGCACGGTCACCACCCGGCGTACGACGACGGCGACGGCGCACACCAGCGCGAGCACGGTCAGCACGCCGGCCGAGCGGACCAGGTCCAGGCCCTCGATCAGGGCGTCACGGTCGGCGGGGTCGGACGCCCCGGCCAGTTGCAGGGCGAGGACGAGCACGGCGAAGACGGCGAGCAGCACCCAGGAGGCGGCGACGGTGCGTGAGGTGGAGAGCCTGTTGTCCTCGCCGATCAGCGGGGCGAGGAGGCCGCCGCGCTCCCGGTGGAGGCGGGCGGCGCCGGTCAGCAGGCCCGCCGTGACGAGCCCGGCGACGAGACCCGCGGTGCGGGCCGTGGACCAGCCGACGCCGATGGCGGTGACGGACTCGCCGATGACGAGCAGGGCGACGCCACCCCAGACGACCACGAGGGTGCGCACCCAGAGGGTGTGGAGCCAGGCGTCACCGGCCTCGCGGCTGCGCTCGGCGACGGCACGGGCCGACTCGGTCAGCTCGTCCGACACCCACTGCCGGGAGGCGGACACGGACTGGGCGACCCCGGCGGGCAGCCCCTGCCCGGAAGCGAGTTCGTCCCGCTTGGTGAGGAAGGCCGCCACCGCGCGCCGGTGTCCTTCACGTGCTCCGTGCGGGCAGTCGCCGCACGTACAGCCACCGCCGTGCGCACTCATCGCCCTCGCCTCGTCCAACGCCACGGAGAACGCCGCCCTTTCCCGCCCCGGTACAACCAACTCGCCTCTTAATTCTGCGAATTGTGCCGTACGGGGCGACTCCGCCCCTCATCGGGGCGGCCCGGGGGCACCTCTTGTACAAAAGTGCGATTGTCAGGCGCTGAGCACGAGGTAGGCGAGGCCCAGCGTCCCCCGGTATCCGCCGTAGTAACCGGTGCGGCGGGCATCGACGGCCGCGGTCACCGGGGCGTGCAGCCGGTGACCGGGATGGGCCAGTGCCCAGCGCTCGCCCCGGCCGATGTTGGCGGCGGACTCGAAGAGGTCCCACTCGCGCTGATCGGCCACGGTCACCTGGAGCGGCCGGAGCCCGGCCGCCTCCGCCTTCCGGATCAGGTCCAGGAGCGGCCCGAAGTCGTCCGGCTCCGCGCCGAGGCCCTCCAGCGCGGCCGGCGAGGGCTCACGCTCCCAGAACCCGTCCCCGAACAGCACCCGGCCACCGGGGCGTACGGCGGCGCGCAGGGCCTCCAGTGCCTCCGGGGCGCCGCCGGGCCAGGCGTGCGCGGCACCGACGGAGACGGCGAGGTCGTAACCGTCCCCCGCGTACTCGGCGGCGGGCACCTCATGGAACCGCACCCGGCCGGTGAGCCCACGCGCCTCTGCCAGCCGGAGCCCTCGCGCCACGGCTCCCGGGTCGGTCTCGATGCCGTCCCCCGTGGAGCCGGGCGCCGTCTCGACCAGGCGCATCAGCAGCTCGCCCCAACCGCTGCCGAAGTCGGCGATCCGCGCCCCGGGGGCGGGTGCGCAGGCCGCGATCAGGTGGGCCGCGTGCTCCTCGGACAGCGGGGTGTTCCAGGTGAGGCCGTCGTTGCCGGGGGCGGACATGAGGTCGCGGACTTCTTCGTCATACATGGTGGTGCACCATGCCACGGGCCGAGAGGCGGAGCCACCGAAATTAGCGCGGGGGCCGGTTGACCGCCGAGACGCCGCTGCCGCCGCCCAAGCGAATGAGCGACGGCAGCAGCGTTGAACTCGGGGGCCTCCGAGAACCCCGGAGGGCCCCGGAGGGCCTCAGGGGGCGGGGATCACTCCCACTCGATCGTCCCCGGCGGCTTGCTCGTCACGTCGAGCACCACACGGTTGACGTCCGCGACCTCGTTGGTGATGCGGGTGGAGATCTTCGCCAGCGTCTCGTACGGCAGGCGCGACCAGTCGGCCGTCATCGCGTCCTCGGAGGACACCGGGCGCAGCACGATCGGGTGGCCGTAGGTGCGGCCGTCGCCCTGGACTCCGACGCTCCGGACGTCCGCGAGCAGGACCACGGGGCACTGCCAGATGTCGCGGTCCAGGCCGGCCGCGGTCAGCTCCTCGCGGGCGATGGCGTCGGCCTCGCGCAGCAGGTCGAGCCGCTCCTTGGTGACGTCGCCGACGATGCGGATCCCGAGGCCGGGGCCGGGGAACGGCTGGCGCTGGACGATCTCCTCCGGCAGGCCGAGCTCCTGGCCGACCATCCGGACCTCGTCCTTGAACAGCTGGCGCAGCGGCTCGATGAGCTCGAACTCGATGTCGTCGGGGAGGCCGCCCACGTTGTGGTGGGACTTGATGTTGGCGGTGCCGGTGCCGCCGCCGGACTCGACGACGTCCGGGTAGAGGGTGCCCTGGACGAGGAAGGCGACCTCGGGCCCGTCCTCCTGGAGGATCTCCAGCTGGGCCTGCTCGAAGACACGGATGAACTCGCGGCCGATGATCTTCCGCTTCTGCTCCGGGTCGGACACACCGGCCAGGGCGTCGAGGAAGCGCTTCTCCGCGTCGACGACCTTCAGCTTCGCGCCGGTCGCGGCCACGAAGTCCTTCTCGACCTGCTCGGTCTCGCCCTTGCGCATCAGGCCGTGGTCGACGTAGACGCAGGTGAGCTGGGAGCCGATGGCCTTCTGCACGAGGGCCGCGGCGACCGCGGAGTCCACGCCACCGGAGAGGCCGCAGATGGCGCGCTTGGTGCCGACCTGCTCGCGGATCAGGGCGACCTGCTCCTCCACGACGTTGGTGGTCGTCCAGGTCGGCTCGATGCCCGCGCCCCGGTAGAGGAAGTGCTCCAGGACCTGCTGGCCGTGGGTCGAGTGCATGACCTCCGGGTGGTACTGGACGCCGTAGAGCTTCTTCTCGTCGTTCTCGAAGGCGGCGACCGGCACGACGTCCGTGGACGCGGTCACGGTGAAGCCCTCGGGGGCGGCGGAGCAGGCGTCGCCGTGCGACATCCAGACCGACTGCTCGGTGGGCGTGCCCTCGAAAAGGGTGGAGCCGGCCTTGGAGACGGCGAGCGGGGTGCGGCCGTACTCGCGGGCGCCGTTGTCGTCGACCGTGCCGCCGAGCGTCGTGGCCATCAGCTGGAAGCCGTAGCACATGCCGAAGACCGGGACCCCGGCCTCGAACAGTGAACGGTCGAGGCTGGGCGCGTTCTCCGCGTACACCGAGGACGGACCGCCGGACAGGATGATCGCCCGGGGGTTCTTGGCCAGCATCTCGGCCACCGGCATCGTGGACGGGACGATCTCGCTGTAGACCCGGGCCTCACGGACGCGTCGGGCGATGAGCTGGGCGTACTGCGCGCCGAAGTCGACAACCAGGACGACGTCGGTCGTGGTGTCGGGGGCGGCGGGGGGTGCTGCGGGCACGGGGCGGCCTTCCGGCGGTGGAGAGGGGGTCGGTCCTCCCAATTCTACCGGCCGTGGGACATCGCCTCGCCGGGCTCCCGTCTCACCATCCGGGCCCGGCGTGGACCCGGGCCCGGAGCCGGGTCCATACTTGCCCCATGCGTCAGCACACGACCTTCGTCTTTACCTATGGCACCCGGCCCGCCGGCTGCCATGGTCGTGCTGCTTGAGCAACTGACAAGCAACGTTCCAGGCGCCCCGGGCCGACAGGCCCGGGGCGTTCTGGCGTTCCGGGCCTGTCGCTCCGGGGGGCCGCACCCCACCAGGAGTCACGGATGAACAGCACCGCCGCCACGAAGACCGCCGCCGAGCGGACCGGCGCGCACACCGACGAGGCCGCCGCCCTGATCGGCGGCGCCCGGGAGCGCATCGACGCGCTGGACGACCGGATCATCGGCCTCGTCCAGGAACGGATGGCCGTCTCGGCGGTCATCCAGGAGGCGAGGATCACGTCCGGGGGCCGCCGGGTGAACCTCTCCCGGGAGATGGACGTCCTCAGCCACTACAGCGATGCCCTGGGCAAGCCGGGCACGGCCCTGGCCATGACGCTGCTGGAACTCTGCCGCGGCCGGGTGTGACGTACGGGAAGGCTGTACGGCCGTACCCGCGTTCGGGCCCCGTCTCACCCGTACGGCGCGTGACCGGGTCCCGGGCGGCTTCGTTGGTCCTGATGTCCGTGCCAGCCAGGGGCGGCAGCGGCAGGGAACCACGCGTGGCTCCGCCGGGACGTGTGACGCACCCCAGGTGCGTCGTGGGACCACGACCCGGCGTGTGTGACCGGTCGGCAGGGGACAGCGGGCCGGTCACCCCATGTGCGGCCGGACCCGGGGACGCCCGGGTCCGGCCGCCTTCGGACACTCCGGGGATGTGGTGTGCACCACATAAAGATTCTGTGAAACCTGGGACAACCGTTACGCCGCCTCACCGGTCATGCATGGCGAACACAACGGCTCGTTCCGTCCCCACAACGGCAGGCCCGGTTCACTCCTTTCAGGTACCGCGGCCCATGCGGTACCACGGACCCGCTGAGGCCCCAGATGAAACTGCGCCGCACCCTGGCACTCGCTGCCGCCACCGCCGTCATAGGCCCGGCCGTCCTGCTCTCGGCGCCCGCCGCGTACGCGGACCCCGAGACCACGACGACCGAGAGCCCTTCGGCCACGCCGACCGAGACGGTGAGCGAGACTCCGTCCGCGACGGCGACCCCCGAGAACACCGAATCCGCCGCGCCGTCCGCGACGGTCACTCCGGAGGCCACGGAGTCGTCCGAGACCCCGCCCGGAACGGCCTCCCCGACCCCGACCGCCACCGAGTCCGAGACGGCGTCCGCGACGCCGACGCCCACCGCTTCGGAGTCCGAGGACGAGGAGGGGGAGGACGACGAGGAGCTCGGCCAGTGCGAGCCGAACCCGCTCGAACTCTCCATCAGCGGCCTCTCCGGAAAGATCGTCCGGGGCAGCGGCTGGGACCGGTTCACCTTCAACGTCTACAACGACTCGGACAGGACCGTGAAGAACGTCGCGTTCTTCGCGGGCGCCGCCGCCGACAAGGCGGGCGCGCAGCTCTTCACGACCGAGCAGGTCCGGCTCCAGGCCCTCAACGAGGCGGAGGGCACCTGGGAGGACCTGGAGGACCTGGGCACGTCGTCCGGTTACGTCGGCGAGACCGACGAGATCAAGCCCGGCTACGAGGTCGACATCGACCTGCGGCTCAAGGTCGAGGCGAGCGCCCCGGTGGGCGCCGGCTTCAGCCTCGGCGGCGGGCTCGTCTTCGGCGAGGAGCTGGAGGCCGTCCCGTGCTTCTCGGACGTCGCCTACAAGTTCCAGATCGTCAAGGCCGGTGGCGACGACGGCACGAAGCCCCAGGAGGGCGGCAAGGTCCCCGTGCCCGTCACGAAGCCGACCGGCGGCACCAGCAAGGTCACCGGCAGCCTCGCCGAGACCGGTTCGTCCTCCAGCACGTCGGTGATCGCTTTCGCGGGCGGCGCGGCCCTGGTGCTGGGCGCGGGCGCGATGTTCCTCGTGCGGCGCCGCAAGAACGGTGACGCCACCGCGTAACGCGGGTCACCGGGAGGAGTACGTGAAGGGGCTGCACTCGGAGGGGGGTGCAGCCCCTTTGCGTCGCCTCTTTGCGTCGCCCCCCTGCGTCACCTCTTTGCGTCGCACCTTTGCGTCGCCCCCTGCGTCGGCCCTCCGCCTCGACGCGCGCGGCGTTCCCCGCGCGCTCCCCTGCTCAGGCGTCGTCCGCCGCAGGCTTCGGCGGTACCACCGGCATCCCGAGGAACGGCAGCTTCAGCGCACCGAACGCCTCCTCCGGCACGGCGGGTGCCTTCGGCTCGACCGCCGCCAGCCGCTCGTACGCCGTGCCCTGCGCCGGACGCGGGTCGGCCTCGCCCTTGTTGGGCCAGAAGGACATGGCGCGCTCCGCCTGCGCCGTGATGGTCAGCGACGGGTTGACGCCGAGGTTGGCGGAGACCGCGGAGCCGTCGACCACGGATATGCCCGGGTGCCCGTACAGCCGGTGGTACGGATCGAGGACGCCCTCCTCCGTGCTCGCCCCGATCGGGCAGCCGCCGAGGAAGTGCGCGGTGAGCGGGGTGCCCATCAGCTCGCCGACGTTCGATCCGGCGAAGCCGTTGATCTCCTGGGCGAGCAGCGTCGCGCCCTGGGTCGCCTCGGCGATCTGCGTCGGGTTGGGCGCACCGTGGCCCTGCCGGGCGGTGAGCAGGCCCTTGCCGACGCCGCCGGGCTTGCGGTACGCGACCAGTGAGTTGTCCAGGGACTGCATGACGAGGCCGATGATGGTCCGCTCCGACCAGCGCCGGTTGGACAGCGAGCGCATCAGGAGCCACGGGTGCCGGGCCGCGTTGCCGAACCAGCTCAGCACCCGGTGGGTGCTGTAGGGCACCTGGAGGATGGTCAGCGCGCCCATGGCGTTGGAGCCCTTGCCGTAACGCACCGGCTCGATGTGGGTGTTCTCGTCGGGGTGGATCGACGAGGTGATGGCGACACCTCGGGTGAAGTCGGCCTTGGCGGTGCCGTGCTTCCTGCGGTAGCGGCGGTCGCTGGTCTGCGCCCCCACCAGACCCTCGGAGTTGGTGCGGGTCAGCTCGCCGAGCCGGGAGGACAGCCGGGGCAGCAGCCCTTCGTCCTTCATCGTGTGCAGCAGGGTCTGCGTGCCGTACGTGCCCGCGGCGATGACCACCTTCCGGGCCCGCAGCACGGACGGTGCGGCCTTGCGGCGCCGGTGGGTGGGTACGGTCGACACGTGGTAGCCGCCGTCCGGGCCGTCCGTGACCGCGACGACGGACGTCATCGGGTGGATGACGGCACCGGCCTTCTCCGCCAGGTACAGGTAGTTCTCGTTGAGGGTGTTCTTCGCGCCGTGCCGGCACCCGGTCATGCACTCGCCGCACTGGGAACAGGCCTTACGAGCGGGTCCGGCTCCGCCGAAGTAGGGGTCGGCCGACTCTCCGCCGGGCTTCGTGCGCGCCGTGCCGTCGGCGTCCTGCCCGTCGCCGAAGAAGACGCCCACCGGGGCGAGGTGGAAGGTGTCGCCGACGCCCATGGTCTCGGCCACGGCCTTGAGGTGGACGTCCGCCGGGGTCACGGTCGGGTTGAGCCGCACCCCGAGCATCCGCTTCGCCTGGTCGTAGTACGGCGCCAGCTCGTCCTTCCAGTCGGTGATGCCGGCCCACTGGCGGTCCTCGAAGAACGGCGCGGGCGGTACGTACAGCGTGTTGGCGTAGTTGAGGGAGCCCCCGCCGACCCCCGCGCCGGCCAGCACCATCACCTTGCCCAGCAGGTGCACCCGCTGGATGCCGAACAGGCCGAGGGCGGGGGCCCACAGGTAGTTCCTGATGTCCCAGGAGTTCTTGGGCAGGGTCTCGCGCGTGAAGCGGCGGCCCGCCTCCAGGACACCGACCCGGTATCCCTTCTCGCTCAGCCGCAGGGCCGAGACCGCGCCGCCGAAGCCCGAGCCGACGACGAGGACGTCGTAGTCGTACGCGTCGTCGTCCGCCGCCGGAACGGCCTGTCCGGCCTGGTTCTGGGCAGGGCTGTCCTGGGACATGGCACTCCTCGGTACGAAAAGGGCAGGTAGGGGGTGGCTGGAGGGCTCAGCGCAGCCGGAAGGCCTTCATCACCTTGAGGCTGCCGCTCATGAAGGCGGCGTACTTCTCGTCGTCCATCCCGAAGGCCGGGGCGAGAGGGATCAGCCGCTGCTGGGCGACCGTCTGGGCCTCGGTGTACTTCAGGATGCCCTCGGAGCCGTGCCGCCGGCCGAGGCCGGAGTCCTTCATGCCGCCCATGGGTGACTGGACGCTGCCGTACGCGGGTGCGTACCCCTCGTTGATGTTGACGGTGCCGGTCCGCAGCCGGGCGGCGACGCGGTGGCCGCGCCCGGAGTTCTTCGTCCAGACACTGGAGTTGAGGCCGTACGGAGTGGCGTTGGCGAGGGAGACGGCCTCGTCGTCGTCGCTGAAGCGGTAGATGGAGACGACGGGGCCGAAGGTCTCCTCGCCGCAGACCGTCATGGGCGCCTCGACACCGTCGAGGATGGTCGGCTCGTAGAACAGCGGGCCGATGTCGGGGCGGGCGACACCGCCCGCGACGAGCGTGGCACCCTTCTCGACGGCTTCGGCCACATGACGGCTGACGGTCTCCAACTGCCGCTCGCCGACGAGGGAACCCATGTCGGCGCCGTACGCGAGGGAGTTGCCGAGCCGCATGGCCTTCGTACGGGCGGCGAAGCGCTCCACGAAGTCGTCGGCGACGGACTCGTGGACGTACAGCCGCTCGATGGAGATGCACAGCTGTCCCGCGGAGGAGAAGCAGGCGCGGACGGCGCCCGCGGCGGCCTTCTCCACATCGGCGTCCTCCAGGACGAGCATGGCGTTCTTGCCGCCGAGTTCGAGGGACACGCCGACGAGCCGGGCGGCGGCGCCCTGAGCCACCTCACGTCCGGTGCGGGTGGAGCCGGTGAAGGAGACGTAGTCGGCGCGGCTGACGATCTCGGGGCCGATGACGGGCCCCTCGCCGAGGACGACCTGGAACACCCCGGCGGGCAGTCCTGCCTCGACGAGGAGGTCACGGGCCCACAGGGCGGTCAGCGCGGTCTCCGTGTCGGGCTTCATCACGACCGCGTTGCCGGAGACGAAGGCGGGCAGCGCGTCGCCGACGGAGAGTTCGAGCGGGTAGTTCCAGGGGGCGATCTGGCCGATGACCCCGCGCGGCTGACGCAGCTCGGTGACCTTGGTGAGGGTCGGGACGACCCCGGTGTGCCGCTTCGGCTTCAGGTAGGAAGCGGCCTTGCGCCCGTAGTGCCGGGCGGAGACCGCGACGGCCAGCACCTCTTCGTGGGCGTGCAGCCGGGCCTTGCCCGTCTCCAGCTGGATGAGGTCGAGGACCTCGGACTGGCGCTGCAGGACCAGGTCGTGGAAGCGGAGCAGCACGGCGGCCCTGGCCCGGACGGGCGTCGCGGCCCAGGCGGACTGGGCGGCACGGGCACGCTCGAAGGCGGTCTCGACGTCCTCGGGGGTGGACTCGGGCAGGTCGGCCAGCTTCTCCCCGGTGAAGGGGCTGTGGTTGGCCGTGCGGCCGGAGCCGACGACTCCACGGGTCAGCTGGGCGATCACCTCGGGGGTGACCACGTCGGCGGCGGTACGCGCCCCCGCCGGGGCGGCGGCCACCGGATTGGTGCCGACGCGGGTGCCGGAGGCGGCGGGGGTGGTCGTGGAGGCCTGCGAGTCCGTCATGAGGGCGAGAGTATGTCCACCCGCCCACTTTGGGTACCCGTGGGTAACAGGTTTTCACAGACCCCGCCAGAGACTCCCGCCGCACCCCGCCACGTAGCCAGTGATCACTGGCGACATAACTGCTGATCAGGGCCGATCCACTGCCCTTCACGGGATCGGGCGGTCAGGAATCGTGAATCTTCGGGATCACACCTCAGCCCGTCGACTCCGGCGGTTCCCAGCTGCGGAGCATCGTCTCGAAGAGCTGCCGGGTCCTGTCCCGGTCCCCGTCGGGCCCGGTCAGGTAGAGCGCGTACTCCGGGCCGCCCGCCTCGGCGAAGTACATCTGGTCGATGCCGTGGCGCGGGCCCGGGTGGTCCTGGGACTCGACCCAGGTGAACTCCCAGCGGGAGCCGGGCCGGTCGCGGAAGACGTTCTCCTCCAGCAGCAGGCGCCGGTAGTCCGGCAGACGCGCGGCCAGGTCCTTCTCGATGCTCTGCATGTGGGCGTACGAGTGGGCGAAGTCGGGCTGCGGGTCGAGGCTGATCCGGATGCGGGTCCCGCCGTCGTCCGGGGTGTAGTCGATCTGGCCCTGGTTCACCTGCCGCTCCCAGCCTTCGGGTACGGCGAGGCTGAAGCCCTCGGGGTCGGTGACCCGGTGCCAGCCGTCGGGTATCTCGCTCCGCACCGGCTCGGCCTCCTTCTTCTCCTTCTCCTGGACCGGCTCCTCCGAGGCCGGTTCCTCCTGGACCGGCTCCTCCGAGGTGTCGGCGGCGCGGTCCTGGAGCGGACCCGCGCTGTGATGGTCCGCCGCGCCCTCGTCGCCCCCCGCGTACATCCCGACCAGGCCGGCCACCCCGCCGATCAGGGCTGCCGCCGCGACGACCAGTACGACGGCGCGCCACCGGCCCCGGCCGCGCCGGGTGGCGGGCTCCGAGGTCTGCGGGGACACGGGCGGCGGCTGGGGCAGGCGGGTGGTGGCGCCGTCCGGGGCGAAGGAGGCGCGCAGGTCTTCCTCGGAGACCCGCTGCGTCGGCACGTGGGCCTGCGCGGCACGGGGCTTGCGCCCCTCCATCGCGTCCAGCAGCATCCGCTCGGTCTCCTCGGCCGTCGGACGGTCCGCGGGGTCCTTGCGCAGCAGGGCGATGATCACCGGCGTCAGCGCGCCGCCCCGCATCGGGGGCGGCGGTTCCTCCGCCACGACGGCCTGCATGGTGGAGATCGGCGACGTACGGCGGAAGGGCGAGGACCCCTCGACGGCCGTGTAGAGCGTCGCACCCAGCGACCAGAGATCGGACGCGGGTCCCGGGTCGCCGCCACGCACCCGCTCGGGCGCGAGGTAGTCGATGGAGCCCACCAGTTCGCCTGTCCTGGTGATGGTGGAGTCGCCCTCTATCGCGGCGATCCCGAAGTCGGTCAGCAGGACCTGTCCGTCCCTGGCGAGCAGGACGTTGCCCGGCTTCACGTCCCGGTGCAGGACACCGGCGCTGTGCGCCGCCCGCAGGGCGCTCAGCACATGGAGCCCGATCCTGGCCGCCTCGCGCGGTTCGACCTCCCCCGACTCCTTCGTCGCGTCGGCCAGCGAGGGCCCGTCGACGTACTGCATGACGATCCAGGGGCGGTTGTCGTACTCGATGACGTCATGGACGGTGACGACCCCGGGGTGCGTGATCCGGGCCGCCGCGCGCGCCTCCTTCTGCGTCCGGGCGTGCAGCACGGCCCGGTCCGCCTCGGCGACGTACAGTCCGGCGGTCAGCTCCTTGACCGCGACGGTCCGGTGCAGCACCTCGTCGTGCGCACGCCATACCTTGCCCATGCCGCCGCGGCCCAGGACATCACCCAGCCGGTAACGCCCGGCCAGTACGATTTCCGCGTCCGTTCCCTGCGCGTGTTCCACGTGTGTCCTCGCCCCGTTCCTCGGGACGACAGGTTACGGAGGAGAAGCGGTGCGGCGTAACCTCGCACCGCTCACGAGACCGCACTGTGACGCATGTCGCGTTTGGCTGTCGTCTCGTCAGGAGGTCGCGCGATACGCGGAGATGGCCTGCTCGTAGATGTCGGAGACCTTGTCCCGTTCGCTCTCCGGGCCGATGGCCTGGACGACGTGGTACCTGCCGTCCACGATCATCACCAGGTTGCGGACGTACACCTCGCGGCCGTCGCTCTCCTGCCAGGTGAACTGCCCCTCCGCCATGGCCTGTCGTCCGACGTCGACACGGCGCAGGCCGCTGGACGTGGCCCAGCTGGACTCCCGGAAGGGCTGCAACTCCGGTTCCTTGTCCCGCTGGTAGTCCAACGGGTCGTCCCCGTTGGCCTTGACCGTGTCCCTGCCTGGCACGACGAGCACGCTGAACCCGTCGCTGCCGTACCGGACCCGCCGGTCGGCGTCGGCCGGACTGCGCTGCCAGTCCTCCGGCACGGCGAGCTCGAAGCCTTCGGCGTCCTTGCGCAGTTCGTAGCCCGGCGCGAGGGCGGCGGCGGAGCGGCTGGTCTGCGGCTTCTGCGAGCCGGAGGACCCCTCGGAGGCCTCGTCGGCGGGTTCCGACGCCTCGGTGGACGGGCTCGTGCCGGGCCCCGGGCCCGCCGGTGCGACGGATTCCGCGGGGGCCGCCCCCGTCTCCGAGCCCTCCTTCGGCATGAACAGCACGGCGTAGGCGACGGCAGCGGCCATCGCCAGCAGTATCAGCACCAGCAGCAGCCGTCCGAGCCGTCGCGGCGCCCGGCCACCGGGCTGCGGCTGGCGCAGCACCTTGGGCCCCTTGGGCTCCCGAGGGGCGCGCGGCGGCTTCTCGTACGCCGGTGGCGGCTCGTGCGTCGGCGGCTGCTGCTCGTACCCCTGTGGCCGCTGCTCGTAGGTCTGCTGCTTGTCGCGGCGCTGCGGCTTGCCCTGGCGGTGCCTGCCCGCTCCGCCACGGCCCCGGCGGCGGCGCACCAGCTCACCCCTGCGGCGTACGACCGGCAGTCGGGCGGCGTCGACGGGCGGCAGCGCGACGATGTCCGCGCCGGCCTCGGGCTCCGGGGCCGAGCGCACGAGGGAGCGCAGCCAGCCCCGCAGTTCCTCGAAGTCGGGTCGCTCCGTGGGGTCCTGACGCAGCAGCGACTCCACGACGGGGCGCAGCGCACCGCACTCCTCCGCAAAGGCCGGCGGCTCGCCGCAGACCATCTGGACGAGCTCGGCGGCGTTCTCCTCCGGATACGGGGCGTGGCCCTGCACGGCGCGGTAGAGCAGCGCGCCGAGTGCCCACAGGTCGGTGGAGGGGCCGATGGGCGGGGCGAGCTGCCAGTTGTCGTGGACCGGTCCCGCCTGCTCGGGCGCCCACCGCTCGGTGACGGCACCCACCACGGCGATACGGGCCTGCCGGGCGCGCTCGGCGGCGAGGGGGGTGGCCGGGCCCCGGTAGACGGGGGTGGTGGGGCTTCCGGCGACGACCTCGTCCCACCCTCCGGCGGGTCCGCGGGCGGGCACGGGCTGCGGCAGCCGCTCCGTGCGCTCGGCCGGTCCGCTGCCGAGGCGCCGGGCGTCGGCGCGCAGCGCGTCCTCACCGGAACCGCCGGGCCCCCCGGAGCCGCCCGCGGGCACGGGGCGGCCCGCGCCGGGACCGTCGCCCCAGGTGCCGGCGAGGTGGACACGCCGTCCGGGAGCACCGGGGCCCTCCGGGCCGCCGTCGTCGTCCTCGTCGTCCTCGTCGTCCTCGAAGGGGTAGGGGGTGTCGGCCACCGTGCCCCAGGTGCTGGTCGGCTGCGGCGGCCCGAGGGCGGGAGGCGCGGCGGACCGCTCACCGGTCTCCTCGGTCTCGTCCGCGTCGGGGCCGTGCTCCACGCGATTGCCGTCCTCGCCCGCGCGGATCGCGGCGCGGGCCCCCGCCCGGTAGGCCGCGATGGCCCCCGCGCGTGCGGCACGCAGCTGGGCCGCGCTCCCCTCCACGGGCTCCGTGGTGGGCGGCGCGAGCTGTGCCACCTCGATCTCGGCGTGGCCGCCGGGGGCGGGCACGCCGTCGGTGGACGCCCTGGGGGCGGGCAGGGCCTCCGGTGCGGACAGCTCACCGGGCCCGGTGACGGCCACGCCCGGCTCGTACGGCCCGGACTCGACCACCGGCGGGTCGTACGGCCCGGTGGGGCCGGATTCGACGGCCGGGGGCCCGTAGGTGTCCTCGTCGACCGGCTGCGGCGCCGGGACGTAGCCGCACAGCGCCTCCTCGGCGGCACCCGCCGCGAGACCCGTCAGCACGACACGGCCGTCGTCACAGACCAGCACCGTGCGGACCGTGATGTTGCGGTGGGTCCAGCCGTGCGCGTGGAGCACCCGCAGCGCGGTGAGGACGTCGGAGCCGATCTCGGCGGCCCGGTAGGGGTTGAGGGGCCGCTCCGCGAGAAGTGCGGCGAGCGGCCGGGCGGCGACCAGTTCGCTCACTATCCAGAGCGATCCCGCCTCGGCGAACACGTCGAAGACCTGGTCGAGACGAGGATGGTCGGGCACCTGGGCCGCCGCCTGCGCGGCCTCGATCGCGCGCCGGACAGCGGGGTCCGTGGGCCGCCGCACCGTGCGTCCGGTGGCGCGCCGCGCCGAGGACGGGCCGTCACCGTCGAGCACCTCGGCGTCCACGACCTCCGGCAACGGCACCTGACGCACCAGGACTTCTTGTCCGCTGTACGTATCGAACGCCCGCGTTTCGACCAGTTCGTACGCATCGGACGGAGGCAGGGGAAGGCGGTAGCGGTCGGCAAGCACCCGACCCGCGTAGTCGTCCACGACGCCTCCCCAGAGCGCGCTGTTCCCCCGGTCACCGAGACCGCGTGAATCCGTCAATCGCGGTCACTTGCTGTGCAATTGACCCATCGTTCCGGCTGCGTACGGCCCTCGGCCTCTCACCATACGTGGCAAGTCCCGGCGGCGCGGCCGGTCACGACAACCCGACGGCCCCGCCGCGGCCGGTCACCGGGTTCAGTCGGTCGGAGCGAAGGTGGCGTGCGCCGTCTCACGCAGCGTCCGGCACTCCTCGTCGTCCCAGGCGTCCGCCTTGCAGCTGATCATGATCGAGTAGCCGTGGGTGGCGTCGACCTTGAAGCCACGGTTGAGCACCCGGACCCGCATGCCCTGCTGATCGCGTGTGAACTCCCAGTCGGCGACGGTCGGGTAGCCGTTGTACTCGACCTTCTTGATCCCGATGTGCTTGTAGCCGTTGCTGAGGCTCCTGGTGGCCGCGACCGCCCCGGTCCAGGCGGCTGCCGCGTCGTCCTTCGGGGAGGAGTTGTAGTCGACCTGGACGCGGGGGAAGCCACCGCCCGCGTTGTAGATGGCTCCCGAGTTCTGTCCCGCTATCTTGTCGAACGTGAAGTTCCCGGGCATCGCCATGGAGAAGTGGAACTGCTTGTTGGTGACCGTCCTGTACCCGGCGGGCAGCGCGTCCGGGTCCGGGGTGGGATCGGCGGCCTCGGGCGAGGCCGAGGTGTCCCCGGTCGCCTGACCCTTGTCCTTCCCCTGCCCCTCCTTGCCGCCGTCCGTGGTGTCGGCGCCCTTGCCCGAGCCTCCGCCGGTGGCGGGTTCGGCGTCGCCACCGGACGTCGCACCGGACGACGCGGCGGGGCCGCCCTTGGAGCCGCCGCCCTCGTCGGCCGCTCCGTCGTCGCCGAGCGTCAGCGCCAGCACCGTACCGAGCACGGCGAGGACGACGACACCGGCGATGACCGCCAGCGTGCGACGCGGTACGACATCGGTGATCGAGGCGCGTTGCGCGGCCGGACGGCCGGGTGCCATGGCCCCGGAGGCGGAGGCCGTGGAGACGGCGCCGGCGGCCGCCGGTGACTTCGCGTCACGCACGGACCGCAGCGCTCCGCGCAGCCGGTCCCGCGTGCTGTCGGCGAGACCCGACGCACCGACCGGAGTGGTCGCCGACGACGAGCCGGAAGCGGAACCGGTGGAGGAACCAGCAGCCCGGTCCGCGCCGCCGGAGCCACCGGTGGCCGGTCTCGCGGAACCCGCGACGGCCCCGGACCCGCCGCCCCGGGCGGCCGGAGCGGACACGGCGGCGGCTGCCGCGGCGGCCGCGGCGGCCTTCTTGCCACCGTTCCTGCCGTTCCTTCCGCCCCTGCCCTTGTCACTCCTGTCGCTCTTGTCGCGTCCGGAGTCACCGATCGTGGGCAGCGCCATGATCTGGGTGGAGTCGGCTGCGGGGACGACCGGCTCCTCCGGAGCGTTGATCACCGCGTTGAGCAGGACGCGCGCCCCGGCGTCGTCCAGCCGCTGGTCGGGATCCCTGGTCAGCAGGCCGTAGATGACCTCCTCCAGCGGCCCGGCGTTCGCCGGCTGCTCGACGGGCTCCGTCATCACCGCCGTCAGCGTGGCGATGGCCGAGCCCCTGTCGTACGGCGGGCGGCCCTCGACGCTCGCGTACAACAGCCCGCCCAGCGACCACAGGTCGG
Organism: Streptomyces sp. NPDC002793; assembly: GCF_040295485.1. Taxonomy (NCBI): domain Bacteria; kingdom Bacillati; phylum Actinomycetota; class Actinomycetes; order Kitasatosporales; family Streptomycetaceae; genus Streptomyces; species Streptomyces sp. NPDC002793. The sequence goes on from NZ_JBEOVL010000014.1 coordinate 55,336, forward strand.
CGGGCGGTCCCGGCTTGTGGCCCCTGGCCCTCTCGGGCGAGATGTAGGAGGGCGCTCCGACCAGCATGCCCGTCGAGGTGACGGAGGGGTCGCCCTCGACCTGGGCGATGCCGAAGTCGGTCAGGACGACACGGCCGTCCTCCGAGATCAGCACGTTGGACGGCTTCACATCGCGGTGCAGGATGCCCTCGCGGTGCGCCGAGCGCAGCACGTCGAGAATGGCGAGGCCGACCTCCGCCGCACGCCTCGGCGTCAGCGTCCCGTCCTCACGGATCACCTCCGCGAGGGACTTGCCCTCGATGAGTTCCATGACGATCCATGGCCGGTCGTCCTCGTCGACCACGTCGTAGACCGTCACCGCACTGGTGTTGCGGATCCTCGCGATCGCCTTCGCCTCACGCAGGGTTCGCGTGATGAGACGCCGCTTCTCCTCCTCGTCGATGGCCGACGGGAACCGCAGTTCCTTGACGGCGACCGTGCGCCCCAACGTCTCGTCGGCAGCACGCCAGACCGTGCCCATGCCGCCCCGGCCGAGCACCTCCCCGAGCCGGTACCGCCCCGCGAGGAGACGTCCGTCCTTGTCCCCTTGGGGCTCCCGCGCCTGCTCCGCCTCCGACATGCGTCCCCTCTGCTATCAACCCGCCCTGGCAGAGCGTTCATTGTCCCTCACCCCGGGACCGGTCATGGTTCCGGGTCCGGGTCGGCCGTGATGTGACCGGAGGAGGGAACACCCCGCCACGCCGATCGACCGGGGCGCTGCCCCCGCCGCCCACCGGCGTCGGCTCCGCTCGCCGTGCGGAGCGTGTGTCTGCCCAGCGAACCACACCTGGTGCCGTGGAAGGCAATGTTCACCCGTGGAAAAGCGGCGTTCGGCGCGTACTCCCCGTACACCGAACGCCACCGCGGCCACTTCGGCGGCGGAGTGCTGCCCGCCGGACCGCCCTTGACCACCCCTCACCCTCAGAGCGGCGCGATGTCCGGCGCCCCCAGCCGTGCCGCGTCGGCCGTCAGGTCGTCCGGCTGCCGCTGGGACTCCCGCTCCGCCTCCACCCGCTTGCGGTAGTGCTCCACTTCACGTTCGACCTGGCCCGTGTCCCAGCCGAGCACCGTCGCCATCAGGTCCGCGCACTCCCGGGCGCAGCGGGTGCCCCGGTCGAAGGTCTCGATGGAGATCCGGGTGCGCCGGGTCAGGACGTCGTCGAGATGCCGGGCGCCCTCGTGGGAGGCGGCGTAGACGACCTCGGCCCGCAGGTAGTCCTCGGCGCCCGCCAGCGGTTCACCCAGCGAGGAGTCGCCCCGGACGAGGTCCAGGAGTTCCTCGGTCATCGAGCCGTACCGGTTGAGCAGGTGTTCCACCCGGGCGACGTGCAGGCCGGTGCGGGCGGCGATCCTGGCGCGGGCGTTCCACAGGGCGCGGTAGCCCTCGGCGCCCAGCAGCGGGACGTCCTCCGTGACGCATTCCGCCACCCGCTGGTCCAGCGCGTGCACCGCCTCGTCGACGGCGTCCTTCGCCATCACCCGGTACGTCGTGTACTTGCCGCCCGCGACGACGACGAGCCCGGGCGCAGGATGGGCCACCGTGTGCTCCCGCGAGAGCTTGCTCGTGGCGTCCGACTCGCCGGCGAGCAGGGGGCGGAGCCCGGCGTAGACACCCTCGACGTCGTCCCGGCCCAGCGGGGTGTTCAGCACCGAGTTCACGTGTTCGAGCAGATAGTCGATGTCGGCGCTGGAGGCCGCCGGATGGGCCTTGTCCAGGTCCCAGTCGGTGTCGGTCGTGCCGATGATCCAGTGCCGCCCCCACGGGATCACGAAGAGCACGGACTTCTCGGTCCGCAGGATGAGCCCGGTCGAGGAGTGGATGCGGTCCTTGGGCACGACGAGGTGGATGCCCTTCGATGCCCGGACGTGGAACTGTCCGCGCTCGCCGATCAGCGCCTGGGTGTCGTCCGTCCACACCCCGGTCGCGTTGACCACCTGCTTGGCCCTGACCTCGTACTCCCCGCCACCCTCGACGTCCCGCACCCTGGCGCCGACGACCCGCTCGCCCTCCCGCAGGAAGCCGGTCACCCGCGCCCTGTTGGCGACGTGCGCGCCGTAGCCGGCTGCCGTGCGCACCAGGGTCGCCACATAGCGGGCGTCGTCCATCTGTGCGTCGTAGTACTGCAGGGCTCCGACCAGGGCGTCCTTCTTGAGCGCGGGGGCGACCCGCAGGGCGTGGCGGCGGGAGAGGTGCCGGTGCACGGGCAGCCCGCGGCCGTGGCCCGAGGACACCGACATCGCGTCGTACAGAGCGACGCCCGAGCCGGCGTACAGCCGCTCCCAGCCCTTGTGCCGCAGCGGATAGAGGAAGGGAACGGGCTTCACCAGGTGCGGTGCCAGCCGCTCCAGCAGCAGCCCGCGCTCCTTCAACGCCTCCCGTACGAGCGCGAAGTCCAGCATCTCCAGGTAGCGCAGCCCGCCGTGGATCAGCTTGCTCGACCTGCTGGACGTGCCGGACGCCCAGTCGCGCGCCTCGACCAGTCCGGTCGAGAGTCCTCTGGTGGCCGCGTCCAGCACGGTCCCGGCGCCGACCACGCCCGCTCCCACGACCAGCACGTCCAGTTCGCGCTCGGCCATCGCGGTCAGCGCCTCGGCGCGCTCCGCGGGTCCCAGTGTCGCTGTCCTCACTGCTGCCTCCCGGTAGTCCCGGTGCATCGGGGTGGTACGGCACGGGGCGGGGACCGGCCGAGGGGCCGGGCGCCCGTGCCCACCCCTCGATTCTGTCCGCGGTCCGCGACTTCAGCCACCGCCTGTGGACAACACCCGCCCCACCGGAGCCACAGAATCCGACATATAGGTCATATTTACGCCTAGTCTGACATAGCGCTGTCCACAGCGGTTGCGCTTTCTGTCTCTTGGCCTTAGGGAAAGGACGGCCCACATGCCCGCAGACCTCGCCGTCATCGGACTCGGTCACCTCGGCCTGCCCCTCGCCCAAGCAGCCGTCGGCGTGGGAATCCACACCGTCGGTTACGACACCGACCCACGCCCCTACGCCGAACTCTCCGCGGGCCGTACGCCGGTCGAGGGATCCCTCAGCGCCTCCGACATCCGCCGCATGGTCGCGGGCGGCTTCCGGCCCACCGCCGACCCGGCCGAACTGGGCCGGGTGCGCACCGCCGCGATCTGCGCGCCCACCCCGCTGGGGCCGGACCGCACCCTCGACCTCGGCGCGGTGACCGACGCGGCACGGGCCCTCGCCGCCCGGCTGCGGCCGCACACCACCGTCCTGGTGGAATCGGCCGTGCCGCCCGGCACCACCGAGAACGTCGTGCGCCCCTTGCTGGAGGAGGGCTCCGGGCTGCGCGCCGGGAGGGACTTCCACCTGGCCCACTCCCCCGGCCGCCTCGACCCCGGCAACCGCACCCATGTGTACGGCAACACCCCGAAGGTCATCGGCGGCCTCACCCCCGCCTGCACCGAATCGGCCGCCGCCTTCTACGGGCGCCTCACCGACAAGGTCGTCCGGGCCCGCGGACCCCGCGAGGCGGAGATGACGAAGGTCCTCGAAACCAACTTCCGGCACGTCAACATCGCCCTGGTCAACGAGATGGCGGTGCTCTGCCACGACCTCGGCGTCGACCTCTGGGACGTCATCAGGTGCGCCGAGACCAAGCCGTTCGGCTTCGAGCCGTTCCGCCCCGGCCCCGGTGTCGGCGGCCACGGCGCCCCGGTGGACCCCGGCTACTTCCCGTACAACTCGCGCACGCCCGGCCACCCGTTGCGCATGGTCTCGCTGGCCAAGGAGATCAACGACCGGATGCCCAGCTACGTCATCCAGCGCTGCGCGACCCTGCTGAACGAGCACGGCAAGTCCGTCCGGGGAGCCAGAGTCCTGCTGCTCGGCGTCACGTACAAGCCGGACCTCGCCGACCAGGAAGCCTCGCCCGCCCGTGAGATCGCGACCCGGCTGATGGACATGGGTGCCCAGATCGGCTACCACGACCCGCACGTCCTGGACTGGCGGGTGCGCGACCTGCCGGTCCCGCGCGCCGACTCCCTCTACGAGGCCGCCGCCGGAGCCGATCTGACGGTGCTCCTCCAGCACCACCGGACGTACGACCTCCAGGGCCTCGCGGTGAAGGCCCAGCTCCTCCTGGACACCCGGGGAGCGACCCCGGCGGGGGCCGCACACCGACTGTGACGCCCGCCGGGGAGGGCCCGCCGGGATTACCGGTGGGCCCTGTCGGCGCGGGCTGCTAGCCTGCGGCGTCACTTCTCGCGCACCAGTGCGTACGTCCCAGGGGGAACACGATCATGAGCCAGCCCGTACAGCCGCCGAACCCGCCGCAGCAGCCCTACGGCGGTCAGCCCGCCGACGGCAACCCGTACGCGGCACAGCAGCAGCCCGGCAACCCCTACGCGGGTCAGCAGCAGGGCCAGCAGCCCGGCGCTCCGACGGGCAACCCGTTCGGCCAGCAGGTCCAGCAGCCCGGCCAGTTCGGCGGCGGACAGTTCGCCGGCGGCCCGTTCCCGCCCGCCCCGCAGGCAGCCGGCAACAAGGTCGGCCTCGGTGTGCTGGCCGCCCTCGGCGCCGCGCTCGTGGCCGCCGTCCTCTACGGCGTCCTCGCCGGGTCCATCGAGCGTGAGGTCGGCTACGCGGCCATCGGCGTCGGCTTCCTGACCGGCTTCGTCGGGAGCAAGGTCGGCGGCTCCAACCCCGCCGTCCTCGGCGCGGGTGTCGTCTTCTCCCTGGTCGCGGTCTTCTTCGGCCAGCTCATCGGCATGTCGATGATCCTCGCGGACGGCCTGGGCGTCGGCTTCACCGAGGTCTTCTTCGACCACTTCGGTGACGTCTTCGACATCTGGAAGGAGGAGGCCGACTTCATGACGTACCTCTTCCTCCTCCTGGGCCCGGTGGCCGCCTTCGGCGGCGCCAGGCGCGCCGGCTGACACCCGACGGCACACGCGCGACGGCCCGGACCACTGTGGTCCGGGCCGTCGCGCGTACGGCGAGGGCGGTCAGCGGCGGTGCTGCGAGTCCGCCACCGTCACCTCGACGCGCTGGAACTCCTTGAGGTCGCTGTAACCCGTGGTGGCCATCGCCCGGCGCAGCGCGCCGAAGATGTTCATCGAGCCGTCGGGGCTGTGCGAGGGACCGGTCAGGACCTCCTCGGTCGTGCCGACGGAGCCCAGGTCGACCAGCTTGCCGCGCGGCACGTCCTCGTGGACGGCCTCCATGCCCCAGTGCCGGCCACGGCCGGGCGCGTCCGTGGCACGGGCCAGCGGGGAGCCCATCATCACGGCGTCCGCGCCGCAGGCGACGGCCTTGGGGATGTCGCCGGACCAGCCGACGCCACCGTCCGCGATGACGTGCACGTACCGGCCGCCGGACTCGTCCATGTAGTCACGGCGGGCCCCGGCCACATCGGCGACCGCGGTCGCCATCGGGACCTGGATGCCGAAGACGTTGCGCGTGGTGTGCGCGGCGCCGCCGCCGAAGCCCACGAGGACACCGGCCGCGCCGGTGCGCATCAGGTGGAGTGCGGCGGTGTAGGTGGCGCAGCCACCGACGATGACCGGGACGTCCAGCTCGTAGATGAACTGCTTCAGGTTGAGCGGCTCGGCCGCACCGGACACGTGCTCGGCGGAGACCGTCGTGCCGCGGATGACGAAGATGTCCACGCCCGCGTCGACGACCGCCTTGGAGAACTGCGCGGTGCGCTGCGGCGACAGCGCGGCGGCGGTGACGACACCGGAGTCGCGCACCTCCTTGATGCGCCGGCCGATCAGCTCCTCCTGGATGGGGGCGGAGTAGATCTCCTGGAGCCGCGGGGTGGCGGCCTCGACGGGCATCTCGGCGATCTCGTCGAGGAGCGACTGCGGGTCCTCGTGCCGGGTCCACAGCCCCTCGAGGTTGAGGACGCCGAGGCCGCCCAGCTCACCGATGCGGATGGCGGTCTGCGGGGAGACCACCGAGTCCATGGGGGCGGCCAGGAACGGCAGCTCGAAACGGTAGGCGTCGATCTGCCAGGCGATCGAGACCTCCTTCGGGTCCCGGGTGCGGCGGCTCGGCACGACAGCGATGTCGTCGAATGCGTAAGCCCGGCGGCCGCGCTTGCCGCGCCCGATCTCGATCTCAGTCACGATGTGTGGCCTTTCCCTCTACGTCTGCGCTGACCAGTATCCCCGACACGTGCATGAGGGGCGGTACCGGGAACTCCGGTCCGCCCCTCAGCTGCGTCGACGTGTTACTTCCTGCTGTAGTTCGGCGCCTCGACCGTCATCTGGATGTCGTGCGGGTGGCTCTCCTTGAGGCCCGCCGAGGTGATCCGGACGAAGCGGCCCTTGCTCTCCATCTCGTCCACGGACGCCGCACCGACGTAACCCATGGTCTGACGGAGGCCGCCGACCAGCTGGTGGAGGACGTTGGCCAGCGGGCCGCGGTAGGGCACCTGGCCCTCGATGCCCTCGGGTACGAGCTTGTCGTCGGAGGACACCTCGGCCTGGAAGTAACGGTCCTTGGAGTACGACCGTCCCTGTCCGCGGGACTGCATGGCGCCCAGCGAGCCCATGCCCCGGTACGACTTGAACTGCTTGCCGTTGATGAACATCAGCTCGCCCGGCGACTCCTCGCAGCCCGCGAGGAGGCTGCCCAGCATCACGCTGTCCGCACCGGCGGAGAGCGCCTTGCCGATGTCACCGGAGTACTGGAGGCCGCCGTCACCGATCACCGGGACACCCGCGGCACGCGCGGCGAGCGCGGCCTCGTAGATCGCGGTGACCTGCGGGACCCCGATGCCGGCGACCACGCGGGTGGTGCAGATCGAGCCGGGACCGACGCCGACCTTCACGCCGTCGACACCGGCGTCGATCAGCGCCTGGGCGCCGTCGCGGGTGGCGACGTTGCCGCCGATGACGTCGATGCCGACGCTCGACTTGATCTTCGCCATCCAGTCGAGGGCGTTGCTGTTGTGTCCGTGCGAGGTGTCGACGATCAGGAAGTCGACCCCGGCGGACGCGAGCGCCTGCGCACGGTCCAGCGCCTCGGGGCTGGCCCCGACCGCGGCGCCGACCAGCAGACGGCCTTCGGCGTCCTTGGCGGCGTTCGGGTACTGCTCGGCCTTCTTGAAGTCCTTGACCGTGATGAGGCCCTTGAGGATGCCCGCGTCGTCGACCAGCGGCAGCTTCTCGATCTTGTGGCGGCGCAGCAGCTCCATGGCCTCCACGCCGGAGATGCCGACCCGACCGGTGACCAGCGGCATCGGCGTCATGACCTCGCGCACCTGGCGCGCCCGGTCCGACTCGAAGGCCATGTCACGGTTGGTCACGATGCCGAGGAGCTTGCCCGCGGGGTCGGTGACCGGCACCCCGCTGATGCGGAACTTCGCGCAGAGCGCGTCCGCCTCGCCGAGTGTGGCGTCGGGGTTCACGGTGATCGGGTCGGTGACCATCCCGGACTCGGACCGCTTGACCAGGTCGACCTGGTTCACCTGGTCCTCGATCGAGAGGTTGCGGTGCAGCACGCCCACGCCGCCCTGGCGGGCCATGGCGATGGCCATCCGAGCCTCGGTCACCTTGTCCATGGCGGCCGACAGCAACGGGATGTTCACTCGCACGTTGCGCGAGATGAGGGACGAGGTGTCGACCGCGTTGGGCAGAACCGCGGAGGCGCCCGGCAGCAGTAGCACGTCGTCGTATGTCAGCCCGAGCGTCGCGAACTTCTCGGGCACTCCGTCGACGTTTGCAGTCATGACACCTTCCCCAAATGGCCTTGATCGGTGCGGATGTCCATGCTAACGGCCTCGCGGGGCGTCTCATTCCACGAACAAGATCACCTGGCGGTTCTGTGGCTTCCTCCACACCGCCGGGGAGATCGTCACTGACCCGCGAGGGCCCGCAGCCTGCTCAGTGCACGGTGCTGGGCGACCCGGACCGCCCCCGGGGACATCCCGAGCATCTGCCCGGTCTCCTCGGCGGTCAGCCCGACCGCGACCCGGAGGACCAGCAGCTCGCGCTGGTTCTCCGGCAGATTGGCCAGGAGCTTCTTGGCCCAGGCCGCGTCGCTGCTGAGCAGCGCCCGCTCCTCGGGGCCGAGTGAGTCGTCGGGCCGCTCCGGCATCTCGTCGGAGGGCACGGCCGTGGATCCGGGGTGCCGCATCGCGGCGCGCTGGAGGTCTGCGACCTTGTGCCCCGCGATGGCGAACACGAAGGCCTCGAAGGGTCTGCCGGTGTCCTTGTAGCGCGGCAGCGCCATCAGTACCGCCACGCAGACCTCCTGAGCGAGGTCCTCCACGAAGTGACGGGCATCACCGGGCAGTCGGCTCAGCCGGGACCTGCAGTAGCGCAGAGCGAGGGGGTGTACGTGGGCCAGCAGGTCATGGGTGGCCTGCGCGTCGCCGTCGACGGCGCGGTGCACCAGAGCACCGATCACCGTCGTCCCGTCCTCACGCATCGGACCATGGTGCCCTGAGGCCGTCCGATCCGAGGCACCGCGTCCCGGGTTGTGCACCGAAGCGTTATCAGCGGGTGCGACCGGAGCACGATCAGCGGGTGCGACCGGACCTTGGTCAGCGGGTGCGACCGGAACAGGGTCAGCGGGTGCGTCAGGGCGGCCGGCGATTGCGCCGGAACCACCACCGTGTGCGCCGGCTCGTGCGTCGCCGGCGTTGTGAGCGGGTGCGCCGGATGTCATGTCCTGCGCCCTCCCCTTCCGCTCGACCGAATGTTCCCCGAGGAACTCCACCACCCCAAGGATGCGGCATCGGCCAGGAAGCGTCACACAGCGCTGGTAGGGAGGGCCCGGCCGCAGGTCCGCCGCCACCGTCGCCCCGTCCGCAGGCTCACGGACGGGAACGCACGGCTACCGGCCGCGTAGCGGCGTCATCGGACCAGACCCCAGCGGAATCCGAGCGCGACGGCGTGCGCACGGTCCGAGGCGCCGAGCTTCTTGAACAGGCGCCGCGCGTGGGTCTTCACCGTGTCCTCGGAGAGGAACAGCTCGCGCCCGATCTCGGCGTTGGAACGCCCGTGGCTCATCCCCTCCAGCACCTGGATCTCCCGCGCGGTGAGCGTCGGCGCCGCGCCCATCTCGGCGGACCGCAGCCGGCGCGGCGCGAGCCGCCAGGTCGGGTCGGCGAGAGCCTGGGTCACGGTCGCACGCAGCTCGGCACGCGAGGCGTCCTTGTGCAGGTAGCCGCGGGCACCGGCGGCGACCGCGAGCGCGACGCCGTCCAGGTCCTCGGCGACGGTGAGCATGATGATCCGGGCTCCGGGGTCCGCCGAGAGCAGCCGCCGGACCGTCTCCACACCCCCCAGCCCGGGCATGCGTACGTCCATCAGAATCAAATCCGAACGGTCGGCCCCCCAGCGGCGGAGGACTTCCTCACCGTTGGCCGCAGTCGTCACACGCTCGACGCCGGGCACGGTCGCAACCGCGCGGCGGAGCGCTTCTCGGGCGAGCGGGGAGTCGTCGCAGACGAGGACGGATGTCATGACCGTCCTCCGCAGCTGATGCGCGTCACCTTGAGCCTCCAGGCTGATACAAGTCGTCACCTGTGCGGTTGACCCCCTCGGACATCTGCCCGAGCTCGATCTCCGTCAACCGCCTCCCCCTCAACAACGACGGTCACTCGAAAGAGTTACGGGCCAAAGCATCCGGTTCGGCACTCTAAGTGAGGGGGCGCTCACACAGGAGAGCGACACGGGGTCATTCACCCGTCAACCGAATCCCCTCATAGTGACCTGCCCCATTTAGCGGGTTTTCTTCCCTTTTGCTGGCGTCTGGGGCTAGATTCGCAATCAGTCATATTTACATCTACTAACACCGTAGATGTACGGTCGGGACTCCGGTCACCGATGAGCACCGACGGTCGTGGATGCCGTTTCCGAACCAGCAAGGTTTCGAGGGGACACGCAATGGCAGATTTCTCCCGCCTTCCCGGACCCAACGCGGACCTGTGGGACTGGCAGCTGCTGGCCGCCTGCCGCGGGGTCGACAGCTCGCTGTTCTTCCATCCCGAAGGGGAACGTGGAGCAGCCCGGAGCGCCCGTGAGACCTCGGCCAAGGAGGTCTGCATGCGCTGCCCGGTGCGCGCCGAGTGCGCGGCGCACGCACTCGCGGTACGGGAGCCCTACGGCGTATGGGGCGGCCTGACCGAGGACGAGCGCGAAGAACTCATGGGCCGCGCCCGCAACCGTCTGATCTCCGCCCACACGGGACCGCCGCCGGAGGCCGACCACACCTGAGACCTCACACGGCCCATCGAGCGCTGAAACGTTTCCTCGTCAGCGGGCCCGTCGCCGGACACCGAGGCGAAGGCCGGCCGTGGACGCGAGGGCCGGTCAGCGTGCGGCTGCCCGTGACAGCTCGTCCAGGGTCGCCGCCACCGCCGGAACCCGGGCGAGGTCGGACAGGGTGAGGGCGACGACCTCCCGCTCCACGGCCGGCTCCACCATCACGGTGCACGCCCCCTTGGGACGTACGGATTCGAGGGCAAGCCCGGGCAGGACGGCGACGCCGAGGCCCGCCCCGACGAGCCCGATCACCGCCGGGTAGTCGTCCGTGGCGAAGTCGATGCGCGGAGTGAAGCCGGACTCCTCGCACACCTCCACCAGCTGGCGACGACAGCGCGGGCAGCCGGCGATCCACGGCTCGTCGGCCAGCTCCCCGATGCCCACCGCCTCCGCCCCGGCGAGCCGGTGGCCCTCCGGGACCAGCCCGATGAGCCGGTCCTTGAGCAGCGGACGGACGACCAGGTCGTCCCACTCCCCGCCGACGTTCCCGTAGCGGAAGGCCAGGGCGATGTCACAGTCGCCGTCGCGCAGCATCTCCACCGAGCGCGGCGGTTCCGCCTCGACGAGCGAGACCTGGGTGCCGGGGTGCGCGGCGCGCAGCGCGGCGAGTGCGCCGGGGACCAGCGTGGAGCTCCCGCTCGGAAACGACACGAGCCGTACGCGGCCGGCCCGCAGCCCGGCGATCGCGGCGACCTCCTCCTCGGCGGCGGTCAGCCCCGCGAGGATCCCGGAGGCGTGGCGCACCAGCGCCTCTCCCGCCTGGGTGAGCCGCATCTCGCGCCCCGTACGGATCAGCAGCGGAGTGCCCGCGGATCCCTCCAGGGCCTTCATCTGCTGACTGACGGCAGGCTGGGTGCAGCCCAGCTCCCGCGCGGCGGCGGAGAACGAACCGGTGGTGGCCACGGCGCGCAGGACACGGAGATGACGAGCTTCGATCACCCATCAACCATAAGCGACTCTTGCATCCCCGGTCGAATAATCATGAGCGGCTTTGGGGATCTCGCGGTTAGCCTGTTCCGTTATGAAGGTGCTCACCGTGAATCTCGGCCGCCCCACGCCCTCCGCGCACTCCGACGCGGCCGACAGCCTCACCGGGATCGGCAAGCAGCCGTCCGACGGCCCCGTACACGTGACCGACCCCGGCCCCAAGGGCAGCGGCGGCAGCGGTCTCGCCGGTGACGCCGTGTGCGACCTGCGCCACCACGGCGGCACGGACCAGGCGGTGTACGCGTACGCCCGCGAGGAGCTCGACGCCTGGGAGAAGCAGCTCGGCCGGCCCCTGCCCAACGGTGCGTTCGGCGAGAACCTGACGACCCTCGGTGTCACCGTGAGCCACGCCCGGATCGGGGAACGCTGGCGGATCGGTGACGAGCTGGTCCTGGAGGTGACGTCGGGCCGCATTCCGTGCCGTACGTTCGCGGGCCACCTGGGCGAGCGGGGCTGGGTGAAGCGGTTCACCCAGGAGGGGGCCACGGGCGCGTACCTCCGGGTGATCGAGCCGGGGACGATCCGTTCCGGTGATCCGGTCGAGGTGGTGCACGTGCCCGATCACGACATCACGGCGGCCCTGGAGTTCCGGGCGACGACCACCCGGCGGGAACTGCTGCCCCGCCTGCTCGACGCCGGTGACGCGCTGCACGCGGAGACCCTGCGCGCGGCTCGGGCGTACGCGGCGGAGCACGGTGCCCCGACCGCGTCCTGACGGAGCGGAGAGCGGTGTCCCGGCCCGGCGGAGAAGGCGGGTCGGCCGCCCTGCGCGCGGGGCACTAACGTGCCGCCTATGACGACTGCACTGATTACGGGCGCGACGGCGGGGATCGGGGCCGCCTTCGCACGGCGGCTCGCGAGTGACGGGCACAATCTGGTGCTGGTGGCCCGGGACACCGAGCGGCTGCGGGCCCAGGCCACGGAGCTGCACGACGGACACGGCATCGAGGCCGAGGTGCTGACGGCCGACCTGTCCACGGACGCCGGGATCGAGGCGGTCGCCGCACGCCTGACGGACCGGGTGAGCCCTGTCGACCTGCTGGTGAACAACGCCGGTTTCGGCAACAAGGGGCGTTATCTGGACGTCTCGATGGCCGATGAGCTGACGATGCTGAAGGTCCACTGCGAGGCGGTGCTCCGGCTGACCTCCGCCGCGGCGGGCTCCATGCGGGAACGTGGTCGCGGAGGGGTGGTCAATGTGGCCTCCGTCGCGGCGTTCCTGCCGCGGGGGACGTACGGGGCGTCGAAGGCGTGGGTCGTCCAGTTCACCCAGGGCGCGGCGAAGGACCTGGCGGGTTCGGGGGTGCGGCTGATGGCGCTGTGCCCCGGCTTCGTTCGGACCGAGTTCCACGAGCGTGCCGGGATGGGGACGGGCAACATCCCGGACTGGATGTGGCTCGACGCGGACAAGCTGGTGGCCGCGGCCCTGGCGGACCTGGCCCGGGGCAGGTCCGTGTCGATCCCGGACCCGCGCTACAAGACCCTGATGGGACTGGTGAAGCTGACGCCCCGGGGCCTCCTCGGCGGAGTCACCTCCCGCGCGGGCCGGACGTACGGCCCGAAGTAGGCGGAGCACGGCGGACGCACCGAGGCCCGGTGCCCCCGCGACGGGGGTACCGGGCCTCGGTGGCGTACGGAGCCGTACTAGTGCGAGTGGCCGTGGCCGCCGTGACCGGCGTCGGCCTCTTCCTCGGCCGGCTTCTCGACGACCAGGGTCTCGGTCGTGAGCAGCAGCGACGCGATGGACGCGGCGTTCTCCAGGGCGGAGCGGGTGACCTTGACCGGGTCGATGACGCCGGCCTTCACCAGGTCGCCGTACTCGCCGGTCGCGGCGTTGAAGCCCTGGCCCTTGTCGAGCTCGGCAACCTTCGAGGTGATGACGTAGCCCTCGAGGCCCGCGTTCTCGGCGATCCAGCGGAGCGGCTCGACGGCGGCGCGGCGCACGACCGCGACACCCGTGGCCTCGTCGCCGGTCTTGTCGAGGTTGCCCTCGAGGACCTTGACGGCGTGGACCAGAGCGGAGCCACCACCGGAGACGATGCCCTCCTCGACCGCGGCGCGGGTCGCGGAGATGGCGTCCTCCAGACGGTGCTTCTTCTCCTTGAGCTCCACCTCGGTGGCGGCACCGACACGGATCACGCACACGCCGCCGGCCAGCTTCGCGAGGCGCTCCTGGAGCTTCTCGCGGTCCCAGTCGGAGTCCGTGGCCTCGATCTCGGCCTTGATCTGGTTGACGCGGCCCTTGACGTCGGCGGAGTTGCCGCCGCCGTCGACGATGGTCGTGTCGTCCTTGGAGATGGTGACGCGGCGGGCGGTGCCCAGCACGTCGAGACCGGCGCCGTCGAGCTTGAGGCCGACCTCCTCGGCGATGACGGTCGCACCGGTGAGGGTGGCGATGTCACCGAGCATGGCCTTGCGGCGGTCACCGAAGCCCGGGGCCTTCACCGCGACGGCGTTGAAGGTGCCACGGATCTTGTTGACGACGAGGGTGGAGAGCGCCTCGCCCTCGACGTCCTCGGCGATGATCAGGAGCGGCTTGGAGGCACCGGCCTGGATGACCTTCTCCAGGAGGGGGAGCAGCTCCTGGATGGAGCCGATCTTGCCCTGGTGGATCAGGATGTACGGGTCGTCGAGGACGGCCTCCATACGCTCCTGGTCGGTCACCATGTACGGGGACAGGTACCCCTTGTCGAAGGCCATGCCCTCGGTGAACTCGAGGTCCAGACCGAAGGTGTTGGACTCCTCGACGGTGATGACACCGTCCTTGCCGACCTTGTCCATCGCGTCCGCGATGAGCTCGCCGACCTGCGGGTCCTGCGCGGAGAGCGCGGCCACGGCGGCGATGTCGGCCTTGTCGTCGATCGGGCGGGCGGTCGCGAGGAGCTCCTCGGACACGGCCTTCACGGCGGCGTCGATGCCCTTCTTCAGGGCGGCCGGGGACGCGCCCGCGGCGACGTTGCGCAGGCCTTCGCGGACGAGGGCCTGGGCGAGCACGGTGGCGGTGGTGGTGCCGTCACCCGCCACGTCGTTGGTCTTGGTCGCCACCTCCTTCACCAGCTGGGCACCGAGGTTCTCGTACGGGTCGTCGAGCTCGACCTCGCGCGCGATGGTGACACCGTCGTTGGTGATGGTGGGAGCGCCGAACTTCTTGTCGATGACGACGTTGCGGCCCTTCGGGCCGATCGTCACCTTCACCGTGTCGGCAAGCTTGTTGACGCCGCGCTCAAGGGCGCGACGGGCGTCCTCGTCGAACTTCAGGATCTTCGCCATGGGCTGAGCTGTCCTCTCAAACGAACTGCGCCCCTCGCCGCCCGGCTAGTTATTTCGCGGGGGCCAGGGGCGCAGAACAGAAGCAAACGTGGGTGAATTACTTCTCGACGATCGCGAGAACGTCGCGCGCCGAGAGGACGAGGTACTCCTCGCCGTTGTACTTCACCTCGGTGCCGCCGTACTTGCTGTACAGAACGACATCGCCGGTCTTGACGTCGAGCGGAAGGCGCTCGCCGTTCTCGAAGCGGCCCGGGCCCACGGCCAGGACGACGCCCTCCTGGGGCTTCTCCTTGGCGGTGTCCGGAATGACCAGGCCGGAAGCCGTGGTCTGCTCGGCGTCGAGCGGCTGGACCACAATGCGGTCCTCGAGCGGCTTGATCGCAACCTTGGAGCTGGTGGTCGACACGATCCGGTCTCCCCCTTCGGAGATCTCACGGGGTTTAACAGTCTGTGGGATGCCCGACCGGACCGATCCGTCGTCGCGGGTGCCGGACCTGCCCTGTCGCGCAGTGGTGCTGGCACTCTCCCTTGGGGAGTGCCAGCACTGACACTATGACCGCGGTTAGCACTCGGTCAAGCGGAGTGCCAATTCACCACCCTCGCGTGGCGTCGTGGAACCGGCGCACGCCCGGACAACGCGGGAGACCGCCGCGGTGTTCCGGCTCCGTTCCGGCGACACGGAGTCACCCTCGCGCGGGCCGCTCCGCTCAGACGTAGTCCTCCAGCCTGGCCACGGCGTACCCCTTGTCCGTGACCGTCTTCATGACGCGGCGGACCATGTCGGCCATGGATCCCTCCCAGTCCTCACGCCCTCGGAAGTGGGTGAGGATGATGTCGCCCGGGTGCAGGTCCTGGTCCCACTCGCGCCACTCCATGTGGTCGGGGAACGCCTCGGCGGCCCACAGGGGCACCGCCGTGATGCCGCAGGACTTGGCGGCGCGCAGGGTGTCGCCGTTGTAGTTGCCGTACGGCGGCCGGAAGAGGGTGGGCCGCTTCCCGAAGCGCTTCTCGATGACGTCCTGCTCGCCGCAGATCTCCCGCCGCTGCTCGGCCGCCGAAAGCCCCGGGAGGTAGCGGTGGTTGAGCGTGTGGTTGCTGAGGGTGACCCCCCGGGCCTGCATGTCCTTGAAGTAGTCGTAGTCGTCACTCACCACGTAGTCGCTGAGGAAGGCGCTGTACGGGATCTTCAGCTCCGTCATCATCCGCAGCAGTTCGGGGTCCTTCTCCGCCCCGTCGTCGATCGTCAGGAAGACGACGCGCTCCTTGGTGGGGACCGTGGTGAAGACCGGCGGGAGCGACTCCCCGCCCTCCACCTCGAACCCCTCCCGGGTCGTGATGCGGGGCCGCACGGCGGGCGGTGGAGGGGCGGTGAGCGGGACCTTCGCCAGGCCCCATCTCTTCGCGGCGGCGACACGGGCCGCCTGCTCCCGTTGCTTCCGCTCCGCCTCGGCAGCGGCGGCGGCGGGGCCCGCCGGAGGGGCCGGGGCTCCCGGAGGGGCGGCGGCTCCCGGTTGCCCGGCGGCGGGTCCCTGGCGCACGGCGGCGTCGTCCACGCCACCGCCGGCGCATCCGGACGCGGCGGCTCCGGCGAGCAGGGCCACCAGGATCGCGCAGACCGTTCCGCGGTGCTTCGTGGTGGATTTTTCTGTTTGTCGTACTAGCTGCATGGCGCCGCATCCTGCCACCGGGTCACCGGCCGCCTCCCGCGACACCTCCGGCGGGCCCGCCGGGTCCCCCGGCTGGCTCACAATGGACGCGTGAACGCCCTTCCCCCCGCCGATCAGGCCGACCCCGCCGACCCGCTCACCGCCTTCGCCGCCCTGCGCACCCCGGAGGGCGCGGCGCTCCTGGACGAGCTCCGCGACCACGACCCCGCCCGGGAGCTGGCGACCGCGACCCGGCTGCGCCGCACGCACCCCGCCGCCCTCGTCTCGGCGGCGCTCGGCCAGGCACGGCTGCGGCAGCGCGCGGTCGCGAAGTTCGGGGCGGCGGACGCCTACCGCATGTTCTTCACCCCCGACGGCGTGGAACAGGCGACCCGCACCTCCGTCGCCGGCTACCGCGCCGGACGGTTCGCGGAGCTCGGCGTGCGCAGCGTGGCCGACCTGTGCTGCGGCATCGGCGGCGACGCCATCGCCCTGGCACGGGCGGGCATCTCGGTCCTGGCCGTGGACCGCGACCCGCTCACCGCCGAGGTCGCCCGCGCCAACGCCGAGGCGCTCGGCCTCCAGGACCTCGTCGAGGTGCGGTGCGCCGATGTCACGGAGATCGACACCTCCCCGTACGACGCGGTCTTCGTCGACCCGGCGCGACGCGGCGGGCGGGGCAGGATCTTCGACCCCGAGGCCTATTCACCACCGCTCTCCTGGGCGACCGAGGCGGCGCTGAAGGCCCCCCGGGCCGCGCTGAAGATCGCCCCCGGTGTTCCGCACGAGGCGATCGAGCCACGGGCCGAGGCCGAGTGGATCTCGGACGGCGGCGACGTGAAGGAAGCCGTGCTCTGGTTCGGCGAGGGCTTCGCCCCCGGCGCCTTCCGGGCCACGCTGCTCCCGTCGCGCACGACACTCGTCTCCGACGGCCCGCTCCCCGCCCCGCCGGTCGGCCCCGTCGGCCGCTACCTCCACGAGCCGGACGGCGCCGTGATCCGCGCCCATCTGGTGGCCCTCGTCGTGGAGAGCTGCGAGGGCAGGCTGGTCGACGAGACGATCGCGTACGTCACGAGCGACGCGCCCTACGCCTCGGATGCCACGGCCTCGTACGAGATCACCGATCAGCTGCCCTTCCACATGAAGAAGCTCAAAGCGCTGCTGAGGGAGCGTCAGGTTGGCGTGCTGACCGTCAAGAAGCGTGGCTCGCCGGTCGAACCGGAGGAGCTGCGGAGGAAGATGAAGCTCCAGGGGCCGAACGCCGCCACCGTCTTCCTGACCCGGGTGGCCGGGGCCCCGACGATGCTGATCGGACAGCCGGTGCGGCGGCCCTGATCAGCCGTCCACCCGGACCAGCGGGTCCGCCGGCACCCCGAGGAGCACCCGCAGCACCCAGCGCCGGTGGGCGAACGCCTTCACCAGCCCGGTCAGCCCGGTCAGCCAGGCGAGGAACCCGAGCCCCATCAGCCAGGCCACCAGGCCGTACGTCTCCTGGCCCGCGCGGGCGGTCGCCGGGACGGCCACGCAGCCGAACAGGCCCACCGCGCAGAGCACGGACGACGTCAGCATCCAGGCCAGGCTCGCCCGCGGCCTGCGCAGCGTCAGATCCCCCACCGGGTCGCGGTCCAGCCCGCCCCACTCCACGAGGAGCCGGTGGACCCGCGCGTCCCTGGCCACGCCGGTCGCCAGAAAGACGGCCGCCGGGATCAGTACGGCGGCGCTGACGGCGAGGCAGATGACGCCCGGAACCATGCCCAGCGCGTCGTAGGCGTCCTCGAACATCAGGAACGCCGCACCCGCGAGCGACCAGCCGAGCGCCGCGATCCCGGCCCACATCAACAGGGCCCCGAGCCTCGCGGGGCCGATGAACAACCGCACCAGCTCGCCCAGGATCGACGCCCGGTCCCGTACCAGGGCGTCGCGGTCGGGCCACGTACGTATCTCCACGGGCGGGGGCGGCGGCGGAAGCGGCGAACGATCGGTCATGGCCCAGACAGTATCGAGTGCGCGCGCCGCCCTCCGGCGGTCGTACGGCCCGCGGGGGTCAGGCCAGCGGATACGACGTGCGGCCGGACGCCTCGTCGATCTCGTCGTGCGCCTTGGTGAGCAGCTTCATCGCGAGCTCGTTGAGCGCCCGGGCGCCCGCGATCTCCTCGCCCACCCTCGGCTGCTCCGCGTCGGAGGGGTGACGGCTGGCGTATCCGTGGGCCCGCACCTCGGTCCCGTCACTCAGCCGCACCATCGCGGCCGCGCGGGTGCGGTGGGTGTCCTCCTCGAATTCCAGCTCGATGTGCCATCCGACCGTGGTCTCCATCATGTCGGTCACCTCCCGGATTCCTGCTTCCAGGGTGCGCCCGTTCCGCTGCCCGCGCACGGCGTGCGCCACGGGCCCGGGCGCCCCCGCTCAGGCCTCCTGGAGTGCCTTGACGTCGAGCTTCCGCATGCCCGTCATCGCCTTCATCACCCGGCCGGCGCGGGCGGTGTCGGGGCCCGCGAGCAGCTCGGGCAGCACCCGCGGGACGATCTGCCAGGACATCCCGTACCTGTCCTTCAGCCACCCGCACACGCTCTCCTCACCGCCTTCGGTGAGGGCGTCCCAGAACCGGTCCACCTCCTCCTGCGACCCGCAGTCGACGGACAGGGAGACGGCCTCGGAGAAGGTGAACTCCGGGCCACCGTTGAGAGCGATGTACTCCTGGCCGGCCAGGAGGAAGTCGACGGTCAGCACCGAACCCGCGTTCGGCGACCCCTCGGTCCACCGGGTGGTGTCCACGATGCGGGAATCACCGCCGAAGACCGAGACGTAGAACTCGGCGGCCTCCTGGGCCTGGTGGTCGAACCAGAGACAGGGCCTGATCTTCTGCATGGTCTCTCTCCTCACACGGTCCGGTGCGTCTCAGGACGCTGTGAAAGGTAGACCTCCCCCGCGCCGGAAACTCATCGTGACCCGCGGCGGCACGGACCCTCTCAGCCGTCCGCCGGACCCAGGGACTCGAAACGCCACCGGTGGACCGGGCGGCTGGTCAGCCCGGCCTCCGGCTCCGGCAGCTCGGGCAGCTCGTCCTCGTACGCCGCCTCCCACCAGGTCAGGACCAGCACCCGGTCCTGCGGGGCGCGCAGCAGCTCGCTGCGCAGCGGCTCCCGGGCCAGCTCGGCCGTCCGGGACCGGGCCCACTCCAGCAGCTCCGCGCCCCGGCCCTCGGTGGCGCGGGCCTCCCACATCAGGGTGACGGTCATGAGTACAGGTTGTCCTTGCTGATCTCGTGCACGTGGTCGTGGCCGTGCGCGTGAACACCCGGCACATGCGGCTCCGTGACCGGCAGCGAGGAGTCCGCCGAGAGGTCCAGGTCGGAGACCGGTCGGTTGCGCGCCACCATCTCCGCGCCGAGCGCGGCGACCATGGCCCCGTTGTCCGTGCACAGCCCGGGCCTCGGGACCCGGAGCCGGATGCCCGCCTTCTCGCACCGCTCCTCGGCGAGCGCCCGCAGCCGCGAGTTGGCCGCGACGCCGCCGCCGATCATCAGGTGGTCGACGCCCTCGTCCTTGCAGGCCCGGACGGCCTTGCGGGTGAGGACGTCCACCACGGCCTCCTGGAAGGACGCCGCCACGTCCCGTACGGGCACGTCCTCACCGGCCGCGCGCTTCGCCTCGATCCAGCGCGCCACGGACGTCTTGAGGCCGGAGAAGGAGAAGTCGTACGCGGGGTCACGCGAGCCGCTCAGGCCGCGCGGGAAAGCGATCGCCTTCGGGTTCCCCTCCTTGGCCAGCCGGTCGATGACCGGCCCGCCGGGGAAGCCGAGGTCCAGCACCCGTGCGATCTTGTCGAAGGCCTCGCCCGCCGCGTCGTCGATGGTCGCGCCGAGCGGCCGTACGTCGTTCGTGATGTCGGGGGCGAGCAGCAGCGAGGAGTGCCCGCCGCTCACCAGCAGCGCCATCGTCGGCTCGGGCAGCGGGCCGTGCTCCAGCTGGTCGACGCAGATGTGCGAGGCGAGGTGGTTGACCCCGTAGAGCGGCTTGTCCAGCGCGTACGCGTACGCCTTGGCGGCCGATACGCCGACGAGTAGCGCCCCGGCGAGCCCGGGACCCGCCGTGACCGCGATGCCGTCGAGGTCACGGGCGCTGATCCCGGCGTCCTTCAGAGCGCGTTCGATGGTGGGGACCATCGCCTCCAGGTGGGCGCGGGAGGCGATCTCCGGGACGACTCCGCCGAAGCGGGCGTGCGTGTCGACGCTGGACGCGACGGCGTCGGCGAGGAGCGTCGTCCCGCGCACGACACCGACGCCGGTCTCGTCGCAGGAGGTCTCGATACCGAGTACGAGCGGTTCGTCAGCCATCAGTCTGTCTCTGTTCCTTGTACGGTCAGGCGCATGACGAGTGCGTCGATGTTGCCCGGCTGGTAGTAGCCCCGGCGGAAGCCGATGGGTTCGAACCCGAAGCGTTCGTAGAGCTTCTGCGCGCGGGTGTTGTCGACCCGGACCTCCAGGAGCACGGCGGTGCACTCGAAGGCGGTGGCGTGCCGGAGCAGGTCGGTCAGGAGTTCGTAGCCGAGGCCGCCGCCCCACTGGCCGCGGCTGACCGCGATCGTCTGGACGTCGGCGAGGTCGCCGGCCGAGGCGAGGCCCGCGTAGCCGACGATCCGGCCGTCGGCGGGATCCTCGGCGACGACGTAGCGGTGGGTGGCCCGGGGGCCCCGGGCGCGGGCCAGTTCGGACCAGAACATGCCGGCCGACCAGGCGTCCTCGGGGAACAGTTCGTGTTCCAGCTCCAGCACCGGCGCGATGTCCCACCAGCGCATCTCGCGGAGCACAGCGGTAGTGGCGGTCACTTGGGGGTGACCACCTTGTAGTTCTTCGGGACCTGGGCGTCGGGCCTGCGCAGATAGAGCGGCTGCGGCGGCAGCAGCGCGGCGCCCGAGGCCAGCCGGTCGACGGCCAGGGCGGCGAGCGCACCGGCGGAGACGTGTTCCGGGCCGCGGGCGTCCGGGAACGCCTCGGGATAGAGCAGCGCGCCCGCGCCGACGACGGGCAGCCCGGCTAGCCGCTCCGCGACGTCGGCGGGCCGGTCGACGGCGGGCTCGCCGTCCCGGGTGCGGGAGTCCTCGTACCGCGCCCAGTAGACCTCCTTGCGGCGCGCGTCGGTCGCCACGGCGAACGGGCCTTCGAGGCCGTCCCGGCCGGCGGCGTACGCGAGGGCGTCGAGCGTGCACACGCCGTGCACCGGTACGGAGAGGGCGGAACCGAAGGTCGCCGCGGTGACCAGGCCGACACGCAGCCCGGTGTACGGGCCGGGGCCGACCCCGACGGCCACGTCGGTCACGGCGGCGAGCTTCACCCCCGCCTCGGCGAGCACCCGGTCGACGGCGGGCAGCAGCAGCTCCCCGTGCCTCCGGGCGTCGACCTGGCCGGTCTCGGCGACGACGGAGGTCCCGTCGTGCAGGGCGACGGTGACGGCGGGGGTGGCGGTATCCATGGCGAGCAGCAGCACACAAACAGCCTACGGCTCCGCCGACTCGGCCATCGCCGCCCGTGGAGCGTCCCGGTCTGCCCTTCCGCTGCTGGTACCGTCGCCGGGTATACGCGCGTGTACGACATAAATGCTTGTACGACATGCGACGGTACGCAGACGGACTGCATGTGAAAGGGGACCTCACGGTGGCAAGGGGCAGCTCGGGAATCGTGGCCGGGCTCACTGCCGCGGCGGTGGCCGCGGTCTGTTTCCTCGCCTACCAGGCGTCGGCGAACGCGCCCGACTCGGTCGCCGCCCCCTCGGCAGCGCCCTCCGGGGCTTCGGCCTCCCCGAAGCCCGAGCCGAAGCCGAAGCCCACGAAGGATCCGCTCGCGATCCCGGCGGACTCCGACACGGGGGCCCGCGTCGTGTACGCGCTCAAGGACCGCCGGGTGTGGATCGTGGACGACCAGGAGAAGGCCCTCCGGACCTTCACCGTCATGCCGAGCGCCGTGAACCCGCTGCCCGGCGCGTACGCCGTGACCTCGCGTTCCGGCAGCATCAAGGGCTCGGACGGCGTCATGATCGAACACGTGGTGCGCTTCGCGAACGTGGAGGACGTGTCGGTGGGCTTCAGCGCCGCACAGGACAACTCGATGGCCAGCCCCGACCCCACGATCAAGACCGGCGGGGTACGCATGAAGCGGGCCGACGGCAATGCGCTGTGGACCTTCGCCACCGTCGGCGTGAAGGTCGTCGTCGTCCCCTGAGGGCGTTGTACCCCCCGAGGGCGTTCCAACCCTGAAGGCCGGCAGGCCTACGCCGCGTCGCGTCCCACGTCTTCTGTGTCGTCGTCCTCGTCGGCCCGCTCGTCGCGGGGCGGCGTCGACACCGCCGTGGCGGCCGCACAGGAGGCCAGCAGGTCCTTCATCGACACCGCGGACACCGACGGCGGCTCCGCCTGCGACGACTGCGGCCGCACTTCACGCTCGGGCGTAGGCATGCTGCCTCCTCGGGCTTCGTCCAAGGGCGTGGCCAGGCGCGCCCGCTAGTTAGGTACACCTAACCAATCCCTGCACCCATGGGAACACGCCGGGCCTCCCGCGCGCAACATTTTACCGACGACCTGTCGGAAAGAGTCGGCGGCACCCTGGATACGGCGGGAACCGGGCGGGCCGCCCGCCGACGAACCCCCGCTCAGAGGGCCGCCAGCTCCGCGCCCAGCCTCGACCAGCGCGCCCCGATGCCGATCAGCGTCACCGTGCGGCGCTCGTCGTCCGTGTCACCGACGGCACGGTCGATCACCACCCGCAGCCGGTCCTCCGACAGTTCCTCGACCTTGCCGTCACCCCACTCCACGACGATCACCGACTCCAGCAGCGACACGTCGAGGTCGAGGTCCTCCATCTCGTCGAGGCCGCCGCCCAGGCGGTACGCGTCGACGTGGACCAAGGCAGGGCCCTCGCCCAGCGGCGGATGGACCCGGGCGATCACGAAGGTCGGCGAGGTGACGGCGCCGCGTACCCCGAGGCCTTCGCCGAGACCGCGGGTCAGCGTCGTCTTGCCCGCGCCGAGCTCGCCGGTGAGCATCACCAGGTCGCCGGGGGCCAGGACACCGGCGATCCGGCGGCCCAGCTCCTTCATCTCTTCGGGGGACTCCACGGCGACGTCCAGGGTGACGGTGCCCGGTGCGGCGGTGCCGGTCACCGGGCCGTTGTGCGCTGCTTCCATGCCGACCAACGGTAGAGGATCAGCCCGTCCCTGCCGGAACCGCGCCGATCCGCACCAGCAGGTCCGCGAGCCGGTCGGTCACGGTCTCCGGGTGCTCCAGCATCACCAGATGACCGGCGTCCGGCACGATGACCAGCTCCGCGTCCGGAAGCTCGTCCGCGATGGCCTCGCTGTGCGAGCTGGGCGTCACGAGGTCCTTGTCCCCGGCCAGGATCAGCACCGGGAGGCCGCGGAAGACCGGCAGGGCCGCGCTCTTGTCGTGCTCCGTGAACGCCGGGTAGAACTCCGCCACCACGTCGATCGGGGTCGACTCGATGAGCCGCTCCGCGAACCGCGCGACGGCCGGATCCACGTCCCGCGATCCGAACGAGTACCGCTTGATCAGCCCCGCGAACAGGTCGGCGGTCGCCCGCCGCCCGCGCTCCACCAGCTCGGTCTGCGAGCCGAGCGCCCTCAGCACCCCGGGCAGCACCCGGCGCACCGCGTTCACCCCCGCCACCGGCAGCCCGAAACTCACCTCGCCGAGCTTGCCGCTCGACGTCCCGACGAACGCGACCGCCGCCACCCGGTCGCGGATCAGCTCCGGATACCGGTCGGCGAGCGCCATCATCGTCATGCCGCCCATGGAGTGCCCGACCAGCACCAGCGGGCCGTCGGGAGCCGCCGCGTCGATGACCGCCCTGAGGTCGCGGCCGAGCTGGTCGATGCCGACCGGTACGCCCCCGGCCTGCGCCCTGCCCCGCTCGGACCTGCCGTGACTGCGCTGGTCCCAGTGGACGGTGCGGACCAAGCCGCGCAGCGCGGCCCGCTGGAAGTGCCAGGAGTCCTGGCCGAGGCAGTAGCCGTGGCTGAAGACGACGGTCAGGGGTGCGGGGTCCTTGCTGCCGAAGAGCCTGCGCCGACGAGGTCCGGAGCCCGCCGGTGCACGCGCCCCGGAGGCGTCGCCCGCCCGGCCCGTGCCACCGTCCGGTTCGATCTCGTCGACCTCGTAGTACAGCTCGGTGCCGTCGTCCGCGACCGCCCGGCCGGGCAGGCCGCGCAGCGAGCCGTACGGCCCGGAGGCGTCGAGCGCGAGGCGGGCCTTCTTGCGCATGCCCCGGCCCACGGTCAGCCGCTCGACGGCGACGCCCGCGGCCGCGCCCGCGGCGAGGACGCCTATCGCCGCCCCGGCGAAACCCGCCCGGCGCCAGCCGGCCGCCGCGACGGCCGCCGTCGCCACCACGTCCTGCGCACCGGTCTCACTCACCGTGCCGCGCTCCTTCGTCGTAGATCATGACCACACCGCCGGGGCCCGGCTGTCAGTCCCGGCCGGAGTCCTCGTGGAGATGGACGCGGGGGACGCGTGCACCGATGCGCGTCACGATCTCGTACGCGATCGTGTCCGCCGCCCGCGCCCAGTCCTCGACGCTCGGCTCGCCCCGGTCCCCCGGCCCGAACAGCACCGCTTCCGCACCGGCCTCCAGAGGTTCTCCCCCGAGGTCGACCACGAACTGGTCCATCGCGACCCGGCCCGCGATCCTGCGTACGGCGCCTCCGACGAGGACGGGGCCCCGGCCCGAGGCATGGCGTGGGATGCCGTCCGCATAGCCGACCGGCACCAGCGCCAGCGTCGTCTCGCCGGGGGTCGTGTAGTGGTGCCCGTAGCTGATGCCGTGGCCCGGGGGCACCTGCTTGACCAGCGCGACGGAGGCCGCGAGCGTCATCACGGGGCGCAGCCCGAAGTCGGCGGGGGTGCCCAGCTCGGGGCTGGGCGAGATGCCGTACATCGCGATCCCCGTGCGGACGAGGTCGAAGTGGGACCCGGGCACCGTGAGCGTCGCCGGGGAGTTGGCGATGTGCCGCACCTCGGGCCGGACGCCCTCCTTCTCCGCGTACGCGACCATGTCGCGGAACACGTTCAGCTGGGCCGCGATCGACGGGTGGCCCGGCTCGTCGGCGCAGGCGAAGTGCGACCAGAGGCCGGTGACCTCCAGGACGCCCTCGTCCTCGGCGGCGAGGGCCGCCGAGACGAGTTCCGGCCAGTCGGCGGGCTGGCAGCCGTTGCGTCCCAGGCCGGTGTCGGCCTTGAGCTGGACCCGGGCCGGCACACCGGCCTCCGTGGCGGCGGCGACGACCTCGTGGAGCGCCCACATCCCGCTCACCGAGACGTCGATACCGGCCTCGACCGCCTCGCGCCACGGGCCGCCCGGCGTCCACAGCCAGCACATCAGCCGGCTGTCGATCCCCGCCTCCCGCAGTGCGAGCGCCTCGTGCGGGGTGGCGGTTCCCAGCCAGGTCGCACCGGCCTCCAGCGCCGCCCTGGCGCAGGGCACCGCCCCGTGCCCGTACGCGTCGGCCTTCACGACGGCCATGAGCTGTGCTCCGGACGCCCGCGCGCGCAGCGTACGCACATTGGCGCGCAGCGCGGCGAGGTCGATCTCGGCACGGGCTCTCAGGGTCGCTGTCTCGTTCATCGCGCCCAGTGTCTCAGAGCCGTACGCCCGTGCCCTCGACCTCTCTGCCCGGTGAGGCGGTCAGCGGTGGTCGAGGGCCTGCTCCAGATGCCCGACGAGGACCGGGACATGGCCGGCCTCGACGTCCTTCACGGCGGTGACGAGGGTGACTGCGCCGCCCTGCCGCAGCAGGGCGAGCAGCTGTGCGACGGCCTCGGTGTGCGCGGGGTCGCCGAGCTCGGTGCGGTAGCGGTCCACGAAGTCGTCGTACCGGGTGCCGGAGCGGTCCTCGTGGTACCAGGTGCGGAGTTCCTTCGAAGGGGTCAAGTCCTTGGCCCACAGGTCGATCGCGGCGTCCTCCTTGGAGATCCCGCGCGGCCAGAGCCGGTCGACCAGCACGCGGGTGCCGTCGTCGTCCTCCGGCGGGTCGTACACCCTGCGTACCCGGATCCTGCTGCCGCTGCCCACGACCGATCACCTCGCGTTCCTGTGGCTTCCAGCGTGGCTCAGGCCCGCACGTCCCGCCATGCCGCCGGTACGGCGTCCGCGACGTCCTGCGCGGCGACCGGTGCCCCGTCCGAGGCCCGGCGCGCCGCGAGCCCGTGCAGATAGGCGCCCACCGACGCTGCGTCGCGCGGCGCGAGGCCGGCGGCCAGCAGCGAGCCGGTCAGCCCGGACAGCACATCGCCGCTGCCCGCCGTGGCCAGCCAGGACGTGCCGGTCGGATTGACCCGTACGGGCACGTCCCCGGGCTCCGCGACCAGGGTCGTCGAGCCCTTCAGCAGCACCGTGGCGCGGTAGCGCGCGGCCAGTTCCCGTACGGCGGCGAGCCGCCCGGCCTCGACCTCCTCGCGCTCCACGCCGAGCAGCGCGGCGGCCTCGCCGGCGTGCGGGGTGAGGACGGTGGCGGCGGTCCGCTCGCGGACGGCCCCGGCGTCCATCAGCCGCAGCCCGTCCGCGTCGATCAGCACCGGCACACCGGCGGTCACCACATCGGCCACCGCCGCCGCCGAGGCCGAGGAGTCGCCGAGCCCCGGCCCGGCCACCCAGGCCTGCACCCGCCCGGCCTTCGACGGACGGCCGGGGTGGACCAGCGTCTCCGGGAAGCGGGCGAGCACCGCGTCGGCGCCGGGGCCCGCGTACCGCACCGCTCCGGCGCCGCCGCGCAGCGCCCCCGCGACCGCGAGGACGGCCGCGCCCGGGTACCGCTCCGAGCCGGCGGCCACCCCGACAACCCCGCGCCGGTACTTGTCGCTCTCGGCGCCGGGCACGGGCAGCAGCGCCGCGACGTCGGCGTACTGGAGGGCCTCCAGGTCCGGCCGTACGGGCAGTTCCGCCGTCAGGCCGATGTCGACGAGTCGGAGCGCGCCCGCGTGCTCGGCGGCCGGGTCGACGAGCAGCCCCGGCTTGTACGTCCCGAAGGTGACCGTCGCGTCGGCCCGTACGGCCTCGCCGAGCACCTGTCCCGTGTCGGCCTCGACCCCGCTCGGCAGGTCCACCGCGAGCACGGGCGCGCGGCCCCCCGTGACCGCCCGTACGAGCTCCGCCGCCTCGGGGCGCAGCCCGCCGCGCCCCCCGATCCCGGTGATCCCGTCGACGACGAGGTCGACGGGGCTCAGCCCTGCTGGGGTGTCCAGGAGCTGCCCGCCCGCCGCCAGCAGGGCGGCGAGACCGGCCGCGTGGACCTTGTCCGGCGAGGTCAGCAGGGCCCGGACGCCGGCGCCGCGCCGGGCCAGCCGGGCCCCGGCGTACAGGGTGTCGCCGCCGTTGTCGCCGCTGCCGACGAGGAGGAGCACCCGGGACCCGTACACCCGCCCGTTGCGCCGCAGCAGGTCACCGCAGGCCACGGCGAGCCCGGCGGCGGCGCGCCGCATCAGCTCCCCCTCCGGCAGCCGTGCCATCAGCGCCCGCTCGGCGGCCCGTACGGTCTCGACGCTGTACGCATGTCGCATGTGCTCAACCCTCCGCGATCACCACGGCCGACGCCACCCCCGCGTCATGGCTGAGCGACACGTGCCAGCTGCGCACCCCGAGCTCGGCAGCCCGGGCGGCCACGGTGCCGCGCACCTCCAGCCGGGGCCGGCCGCTCTCCTCGACGCACACCTCGGCGTCGGTCCAGAGCAGCCCGCCCGGTGCGCCGAGTGCCTTGGCCAGGGCCTCCTTCGCGGCGAACCTGGCCGCCAGCGAGGCGATCCCCCGCCGCTCCCCTCCCGGTAGCAGCAGCTCCCGCTCCAGGAAGAGCCGCTCGGCGAGCTGCGGCGTACGCCCCAGCGCGGCGCCGAAGCGTTCGATCTCCGCCACATCGATCCCGACCCCAATGATCACGCGCTCACTCACTCACTCGACGGTCACTCACTCGACGGTCACTCACTCGACGGTCACGGACTTCGCCAGATTGCGCGGCTGGTCCACCTCGTTGCCCCGGGCCGTCGCCAGTTCGCAGGCGAAGACCTGCAACGGCACGGTGGCGACCAGCGGCTGAAGCAGCGTAGGCGTTGCCGGGATCCTGATGAGGTGATCGGCGTAAGGGACGACCTCCTCGTCGCCCTCCTCGGCGATGACGACCGTACGGGCGCCACGGGCCCTGATCTCCTGGATGTTCGACACGATCTTGTCGTGCAGCACCGAACGGCCGCGCGGGGACGGCACGATGACGACGACCGGCAGCCCCTCCTCGATCAGCGCGATCGGCCCGTGCTTGAGCTCCCCCGCGGCGAAACCTTCGGCGTGCATGTAGGCGAGCTCCTTGAGCTTCAGTGCGCCTTCCATGGCCACCGGGTAAGCGACGTGCCGGCCCACGAAGAGCACGGTGTCGTGGGCGGCCAGCGAGCGGGCCAGCTCACGGACCGGCTCCATGGTCCCCAGCACGCGTTCGACCGCGCCGGACATCTCGGAGAGCTGGCGCACGACGGTGCGGATCTCGTCGCCCCACTTGGTGCCGCGCACCTGTCCGAGGTAGAGCGCGACCAGGTAGCAGGCGACGAGCTGGGTCAGGAACGCCTTGGTGGAGGCGACGGCGACCTCGGGTCCGGCGTGCGTGTAGAGGACGGCGTCCGACTCCCTCGGGATGGTCGACCCGTTCGTGTTGCAGATGGCGAGGACCTTCGCCCCCTGCTCACGGGCGTGCCGGACCGCCATCAGCGTGTCCATCGTCTCGCCCGACTGCGAGATGGCGACGACGAGGGTGCGCTGGTCCAGGATCGGATCGCGGTAGCGGAACTCGCTGGCGAGCTCCGTCTCGCAGGGCAGCCTGGTCCAGTGCTCGATGGCGTACTTGGCGATCATCCCTGCGTGGAATGCGGTCCCGCAGGCGACGACGACGACCTTGTCGACCTCGCGGAGCACGCCCTGCGGAATGCGTACGTCGTCGAGGTGCAGCGAGCCGGAGCCGTCGACGCGGCCGAGGAGCGTGTCGGCGACGGCCTTGGGCTGGTCGGCGATCTCCTTGAGCATGAAGGACGCGTAACCGCCCTTCTCGGCGGCCGAAGCGTCCCAGTCCACGTGGTACTCGCGTACGTCGGCGGGCCGGCCGTCGAAACCGGTGACCGTCACCCCGTCCCGGCGCAGCTCGACCACCTGGTCCTGACCGAGCTCGATCGCGTCCCGCGTGTGCGCGATGAAGGCGGACACGTCGGAGGCCAGGAACATCTCCCCGTCCCCCACCCCCACCACCAGCGGCGAGTTCCGCCGGGCCCCCACCACCACGTCCGGCTCGTCCGCGTGCACGGCGACGAGCGTGAACGCGCCCTCCAGCCGACGGCACACCTGTCGCATGGCTTCCCCCGGGTCCCCGCCCGAGGAGTACGCCTCGGCGAGCAGATGGGCGACCACCTCGGTGTCGGTCTCGGAGGCCAGGTCATGCCCCCGCCCGGCCAACTCCTCGCGCAGCGCCGCGAAGTTCTCGATGATCCCGTTGTGCACGACGGCGACCCGGCCCGCGTTGTCGAGATGCGGGTGGGCGTTGGCGTCGGTGGGCGCGCCGTGCGTGGCCCAACGGGTGTGTCCGAGGCCTGTGTTACCGGCGGGCAGCGGCCGGTCCTTGAGCTCCTTCTCCAGATTGACGAGCTTCCCGGCCTTCTTCGCGGAGGCCAGCCCCCCGTCCGCGAGGACGGCGACCCCGGCGGAGTCATACCCCCGGTACTCCAGCCGCTTCAGCCCCGCGACGACGACGTCCTGCGCCGACTGCAAACCGACGTAACCCACGATTCCGCACATATCGCCACCATAAGGCCGGTACCTTCGGTGGGGGCGGCCCGGCGGCGCCTGCCGCTGCGCCAAAAGTGTCTGCCCGCCCGTGAACGTGTCGTCAGCCGCGAAGGCTCCGGGGTGACAGCCCTGATCCGAGCGGCCCCCGTCCGGCTGGGCACGCCCTTCGGACGGCGGAGGAGATGAGGCGTAACCCGGTGCGTGCCCGGCCGTACGGTTCTACGCTCCGGGACCATGACGCCACCCGCGTGTTACCCGTGCGAAAAGGAAGCACAGTTCGACGCACTGCCGCCCCGGGAGCGCGTGTCCTCCGACCAGTACTGGCGGGTGGCCCACGCCTTCGGCACGGCGCTCCCGGGCTGGCTGGTGCTGCTGCCGCGCCGCCACGTCACGGCCGTCCACGACCTCACGGACGCGGAGGCCGCCGCGCTGGGGACGTGGCAGGTCCACCTCTCCCGGGCGCTCCGCGACGTGACCGGCTGCGACAAGACCTACGTCGTACAGTTCGCCGAGGCCGAGGGCTTCGCCCATGTGCACTTCCACATCGTGCCGCGCACGGCGGAGCTGCCGCGGGAGCAACGGGGGCCGGGAGTCTTCGAGTTGCTACGGGCCCCGGAGTCCGCGCGTGTGACAGCCAACCAGGCGGACCGGATGGCCCTTGCGCTCCGGGCCCGGCTCGGCGG
The DNA here is from genome assembly GCF_040295485.1 of Streptomyces sp. NPDC002793. NCBI lineage: Bacteria > Bacillati > Actinomycetota > Actinomycetes > Kitasatosporales > Streptomycetaceae > Streptomyces > Streptomyces sp. NPDC002793. The sequence continues at coordinate 86,011 of NZ_JBEOVL010000014.1, forward strand.
GCGTCCGGACGGCGTGTGAGGTCCGGAGCCCGGCTGCCGTGCCATCGCCCCGCCCCGCAGGAGGCGGGACGCCGGCACGGCCCTGCTCAGCGCACGTCGACGTAGTCGCCTGCGGCGGTGGCGGTGCCGGAGGTGGACGAGCCTCCGAACGTCCAGCGCCAGTAGCCGTCGACCGAGGCCTTGACGGTGGTCTTCAGCGCGCCCGTACCGGACGACGTGGCCGTCTTGACGGTGGAGTAGACGGAGCTGCCCTTCTTACGGAACTGCAGGCTGACCGTCTTACCGGCGTAACCGGTGTACGTGTGCTTCACCCAGTCCGCCCGCTTGAGGCTGCCGGTGATGGTGATCGTCTTGCCCTTCGTCACCGGTTCGGGCGAGGCGTTGACCGTGGCCTTGGCCCAACGCTTGACCTTCACGGTGCCGGGGACGGTGATGGCCTTCTCCGTCTTGAGCCCGCCACTGGGCTTCCAAAGCTGCGTCAGGACGCCGATCTTCCAGGTGGTGGCGTCGTTGTTCGAGTCGAGGTCGTAGCGCGGATCGATGTACAGGCTGCCCTCGCAGTCCGCGATCTGGAGACTCGTCTCGTAACAGGTGAAGCCTGAGCGGAGACCCCCACTCACCGCCCCCTTGGCCGCGGTGGTGTCGTGGTATAGGAACGGGCTCGCGCTCCACGCCGACCAGTCGGCCGTGGTGTAGCCCCGGGGGAGGGTGACCCGGAAGGTGAGGGACGGTTCCTTCACGTCCGAGGTGCCCACGATGATGGACTTGCCACCGTTGACCACGACCCGGGAAACCGTGATCCCGGTATCCGCAGCCTGTGCCGCGGGAGCCGCGAACGCCGAGAGGGCCAGTGCCCCGATGACTACACCCGCAGCGCCGGTTCTGCCACTAGTCTTCAATACGCACCTCATGGGTCATGCAGGAATGGGATCCGCCCGGCTGACCGGCAGTCACCGGCCGTAGGCGGTGCGGCAGATTACCAACAGGGTGGGCACGCGTGCCCAACAGGGTGATCACCACCGACTCCGAGCCGGGGGATGCGTGTCCGCCTCGGACTCGGCGTCTGCCACGCGCACGCTCATTCCGACGTGACGGAGGCTCCGACATCACGCCGCCGCGCGGAAAGGGCCAGGAGGCCTTGCGCCGACGAGGCGTCCGCGTCGAAGAACTGCGTGGCAAGCGCGGGTGATACGGCCGCTCCGTGCATGCGTACCTCGTGGCACCTAAAGCAGAATGCCGCCTCGAACAGCACCAGGTCGAGGGATTCCTCGTACACCCTGATGCCCCAGCCCGGCGAGAAGCCACACCGGTGCTGTTCGCTGCCGGGCAGGGTCTCGATCAAGGCCAAGGCATCGGCAGCCTCGTCCCCGGCCCAGAGGGCGACCACCTCGCCGGGGTACGGGGAGCCCTGCTCGGCCGGAAGGGCGGAGATCCTTACGACCTCGATCAGCGCGGTGGCGACAACGGCTTCGGCGGGGAGCTGCATGAGCGCAGTCTGCCCGCCGGGCCGGCGCACACGGCCCAACCGCTAAGCCGGGCAACACGTTCACGCCGCGCGGACCAGCTCCGCTCGGGGCGCGAGCTCGAACCACAACAGCTTGCCGCGCCACCCACAGAGGTCGTCACCGAGCGGATAACCACCCCAGTTGTCGGCGCAGCCCTGCACGAGAAAGAGCCCCCGCCCTCCATCGGCGGTGCGGGCGTCCGGCGCGGGGTCACGCAGTGGTGCGCGTACCCCTGGGGGTTGGTCGAACGGGGCCGGGATCACTGGGTTGGTGTCCCACACGCTGACCCTGAGCCGGTCCCCTTCCATGGGGCGCAGCCGCAGGGTCGCGTGCCCGGCGGAGTACCGGTATGCGTTGGTGACCAGCTCGCACGCCAGCAGCTCGGCGGTGTCGACCAGTTCCGCCATCCCATGGCCGGTCAGCACGGCCCGCAGGGTCATGCGCGCCACCCTCGGCGCCCGCTGGTCGTGCGGGAGTTGAAGGACGTACGACCAGGGGGCCTGCGGCGATACGGTGTTCACGTAAGTCTCCTGCGGGGAGGTGAAGTTGATTCACTCGGTGGCGGAACGTGCGGTGGCAGTGTCGCGGGACGCGGTGCGCTTCCGACTTACGGGCTTGTCCGGTCGAGTGGCTTGCGCCTCACCGTATGCCCGACGCTGATATAGCTACCAATGAACCGTAGGGATTCTTCTCAATTGCCCTCGTGTGAGTGACACGCCGGGCGCATGTACGCAGAACGGAGAATCGTGCCGCCGAGCACCACCCCAACCCTCCGGCAGCAGAGGCTCGGCGCGGAGCTGCGCAAACTCCGCGAGCACGCGGGCCTGACCTCAACTGCCGCTGCTGAGCTCCTCGGGGTCAATCAGGCCAGGATCAGCAGCATCGAGGCAGGCCGCTATGCCGTAAGCGCCGAACGCGTACGCGCCTTCGCCCGCGGTTACGACTGCGCCGACGAGTCCTTGATCGAAGCGCTCTGCGCGATGACCGGCGGCCGAACACGGGGGTGGTGGGATGAGTACCGCGACCACCTCCCCACCGCGTTGATCGACCTCGCCGAGCTCGAGCACCACGCGGTGGAGCTTCGAGTCTGCCTCGTCATCCACATCCCCGCCCTCCTCCAGACCACCGATCACGCGCGTGCACTGTTCCAGGAAGTCGCACCGCCCCTGCTGCCCTACGAGGTGGAACACCGCCTGTCCCACCGCATCAAGCGGCAAGGCGTTCTCCACGGCCGCCGGGCGGTCCGTTACACGGCTTTGATTCACGAGGCAGCCCTACGCATGGGGTTCGGAGGGCGCGAGGTCGCACGCGCCCAACTGCAACACCTCATCGATATGGGCGAACACGACAACGTCGTCGTGCGAGTCATCCCATTCGGAAGCGGATTCCCCGGCACCGGCCAGTCCATCGACTACCTGTCCGGCCGCGTACCTCAGCTGGACACAGTGCAACTCGACACCCACCACGGCTGCGAATTCCTGGACGCGCAGTCCCAGCTCACCAAATACCGCACGGTCCTGGACCGCATGGAACCAGCGGCCCTGCCTTCCTCCGAGTCCCGCGACTTCATCCACCGGATCGCACAGCAACTCTGACAAGGAGAACCCAAGTGCCCGCCTACCAATGGCGAACGTCTTCCTACAGCGGCGACGCCTCGAACTGCGTCAACCTCCTCATCGCCCCCGACGGCACCATCCGCCTCCGCGACAGCAAGGTCCCCCAGGTCATCGTCGCCACAGGCCCCCACGCACTGCAGCACTTCATAAAAGCTGTGGTCTCCGGCGCCTTCGAACGGCCCGAGCCGTCCGCCACCCACACCAGCGGCTGAGCTGTCGGCGGAACCCACGCGCCACCACGAGGAGGCAAGGACGCCCTCGGCACCCGGGACGCCGAGCCGCGGTGCGGACAGCTCGCTCGTGAAGCGCGGTGATGAGGGGGCACTCGGCCGCCGGAGCGCAGGTGAGTCCCACGGAGACCCGGGGGGTTGCAGGGCATGGACATGGGTGTGCAGAGGGTGCTCGTCTTCCCTCAAGAGGCGGTGGCCCGCGAGGTCGCAAGGAAACTGGCGGACGCGGGATGCCGATTCGTAGCGGTTCATACGAACAAGGGCGAGAGGTTGTGGAACGTCGCCTCCATCGCCGTCTACCCGGTACCCGAGGACGGGCCGGAGCAACTGGCGCCTCTCCTGCAGCACGAGAAGCGCAGGCTCGCAGCGTTGGCCCGCAGCCGGGGCGGTGCCCTGCTCACGTACTTCTACAATGCGGCGGGCGGTGTACCTGTCTTCTCCCACAACGGGCTCGTTCATGAGGACGCCACGGCCCGCTCCGTGCTCCCCGGTCCGGTACCGAGCTTGCGGTCCCTGCTGCCGCGCGCACCGCAGTGGGAAGGCCTGGACTTCGGGGTCCCGAGGACAGAGATCCGTGAGGCGATCGCCGTCGCGAAGCGGATGTACGGAACCCATGGGACCGCTCCACACTTTCTTGAGTTCCTCATGGACGAAGCGTTCCTCGAGGAGATCGAGGAAATCGACGGGGGCCTCCGGGAGCTCTTGGCGGACCTGCTGGATATGGCACACCACATGCCCGCCCAGGGCGCCGACGCGGCGCTGATTACCCCCTACCTGGCCGAACTGGCCCGCTCGCACACCCTGTCGCCAGGTGCCCGAACGAGCCTGCTCCACGTGCTGCTCGGCTTCGCTTCGCAAGTCGATGCCGCGAGCACCCGCTTCGCCGACTGGAATGCGATGGGCGGCCGAGTCGACCTCCGGCACTTCACGCGTCTGCGGGACTCAGCCGTGGCACAGATTCCGAGCCTCGTCCCACTATGGGACCGCGAGAGCGACGCCGCTCGCTTCGTACTCGTGTCACTCGCCACCTTCTGCCCAGCGCAGACCGCGTCCCTCGTTCGCACCCGCCTGGCCGACATCCCGGCGCTCCAGGGCACCGACCGCGCCGACGCACTCGCCCTCGCGGCTGCCCTGCTCGATGAGGATCCCGGGGCCCTGGACATGGCGTTGCGCCAGATGGCGACTTGGAACGACGCCCTTGCCGAACAGCTCGAAAGCCCGCATACCCCCTACCCTCAAGCCGCCCGCGCGGCCCTGGCAGCCTGCGTCGAACGAGACCTTTCCGATGCAATGCAACTGCTCCAGCACTTCGGCTGACTCGAGACCATGCAGCACCGCTCCATGACCGAGCCGGTGCCCGTGCCGACGGGAAAGCCTCAAGGCCGCCGGCCGAAGGCGCGGTGAGCACGACGGGACGGCGGGCCTTGGATCAAGCCCCGTCAGCCCCGGGCGACCGGTCGGCCACGCTTCAGGCGCCGGTTCGCCACCCGAGGGACGAACCCGGGCAGGACCTCAGAACGGGGGATCGTCGTGCCAGGGACCATCCGCCGGCCGGGGCGGCCGGGGGGTGCACCGCTGGAGTACAGCGAGGGCGTCCTCGACGCGGTCGAGATCGATGAGGTAGTCGGCCAGGTCATGGCGATTCGCGGAGGCGTGTTGCTCGAGGACGGCGACAGCCTCCTCGGTACGTCCGGCACCGGCGAGCAGCTCGGCGATGTGCGTCGCCGCGTACGACGTGGCGCCCTCGGGGTGGGAACGAGCCCGTGCGATCGCTTCGTCGACGCCGTCGCAGGCGGCGATCAGCGGGAGCCGTATCCAGTACAGGTCCCATTCCTCCTCGCCCCCGCGGGCGGCGGCGAGGACGTCGAGATGCGCCAGGCCCTCCTCGGGGCGTCCCTGGTCGAGGCACAGACCGGACAGAGCATGGAGGATCCAATCCTCCCCGGGGTGGGCGTCGGCCTGGACGCGCATCACGTCGATCGCTTCGTCACCCCGGCCGTGTCGGGCCAGGAGCTGCGCGAGCCGCACCGCCCTGTTGCCCCTGCCGACGGATGAGTCGCCGGCCTGCCGGTACACGGCGATCGCGCCCTCCACGTCACCGCTTTCCTCCAGCAGTTCCGCGAGGCACTGCCCGGCATACCCCAGCTCCTCGATCGCCGCGTAGGCGCGCAGTTCCCCTGTCCGGCCGTGCCGGACCAACAGATCGGTCAGTTGGTCCTGGCCGTTGACCGGGGCGGCACCCCGGGCGCGCAGCAGGGCGATCGCCTCATCGATACGACCCTGGCGCTCGCGGATCGTGGCGAGCAGCCCGATCGCCGCGCCGCGATCGAGGCCTCGGCAGCACCACGGGAAATCTGAACACCGGTGCTCGGCCCGGGCGGTGAGCAGCGCGGCGGCTTCCTCGTCGTGGTCGGCGGTGGCTGCGATGTCGACCAGCGCCTCGGCGAGGGACAGCTCGCCGATGTGCGGACGCAGCAGGGTGAACGCCTCATCGGCGCGGCCGTGCCGGGCAAGCAGACGGGTGTAGGACTCCAGCGCCAGCGGGTGCCCGGCCTCCATGCGAACCCGGGTGATCTCGATCGCCTCGTCGACGCGACCCCAGCCCTCCAGCAGCTCGGCTGCGGCTACGACGGCCGTCCACCAGCCGGTCGCCAGGTACGGGGCGAGCACCTCCGACGCTTCGGGCTGCCGACCCTGCTCACCCGGCAACCGCGCCCAAGCCACCGCGCAGAACCACTCCCCGCGTCCGGCCTGAAGCTTCACCACGTCGTCGTGGCCGCGTGCGAGCAGCCGTGAGACATGCTCCGGCGGAATGCAGCCGGACCGCGTACGGGCCCGGCGGTCAAGATCAGTAGCGTCCACGGCCCCGCACCATAGCGCTCGCCTCCGAAACCTGCTGACGCCTCGGCGGTTTCACGTACAGCACGGTCGACGCGGCTGAGCCGTGCGCCGCGCCTGACATACGCTCGGGCGTATGGGCGCGCGCCCTGGCGTTTCTGCTGGTCGCCCGGTGAGCGGCTGGTGGGCTCATCTGGAGGACCCTGACCCGCCACGAGGTCGACGCCGACGTGCCGCGCGATCGTCGGGTGCAGGCGATCCGGCCCGTCTGGGTGGCGCTACGCCCGTGGGGAGGGGCGGGCCTGCACGAGGCCGAGCAGGTGGTCCATTCGCGCTAAGAGACCCTCGGCGGCCGGGTGCAGCGCACGCCACCGGATCCGCCGCACGTCCGCTACGTCCTGGACGAGAACCCATTGAGTTCGTTGACCGCCGTCCTCGACCAGCGCAAACTCCTCGCCACCCGGATCCCAAGAACCTCGTGGGGCCGCGGGCGTCCGGCTGCGTTGCCGTCAGCGGGGCTGGAGCCAGTCAGGCGCGTTCAGCACCCTGCGGCCATTTATGCGAAAGAGGGGGGCGTACTAGAGCTGCGACAACGGATTCGACGTCCTCGTCTGTGATTCCGATCAGGCTCCATCCTCCGCCTCGCAGTGAAAACAAGCCGATCGGAGAGTCGTCCTCATCGAGAGCACCGAAGAATCCGCTCCAGCCGAACCTATTGTTCCGGAAATCATCAGAGATCGAATATCGATCCCCGTAAGTTCCCCGAAAGGTCGATCTGTGTCCGATGCCGACCTGGATGATCTCAGGCGACTCCTCGATCATTGCGTGCAGTGCAGACGGTTCGAGCAAACCGATGGACGTGCAACTAGATACATTGATCAGCTCTGCGAGCCGCCTCGCATCCACTTCAATCGTCGACACCGTACATCTCCTATCCGATTGCCATGGGCGGCACCTACGCGGGTCGCGGGCCACCCATCACCATTGGCCCTCACCCCAACGGGTGGACTCCAGAATCTGACCATCCCAGATTCTCCGAACGTGCCACTCGAGAGCCGACAATCGTTCGCCTTCTTCAGCCGTAGTCCCAGATTTGTTTTATTATCCCGGAGACCATCATTATTTCCCCCCTTTACACCTGGCAGGAAATCGGTGAGGTCCATGCCGCCTTCGGACAGCACCCACAGGCCGTTGTCGCGGCGGCGCTGGAGGAGGATGTGCCCACCCTACCGCGATCGCCCGGTGCAGCATTTCACCGAATAGATTATTGCGCACGCCACCCACCCTGACGACGACGGCGTAATACCCATCTTCTTCTTCACCGAGTTCGACGCAACCGCCGAGGCCAGCCTCTCCACGGCTACCGGGACTGCATCGACCCACTATGGGTGGCACTACGTATATTCCCGCCGTCGGCGCTGGAGCCTAACCGAGATTTCTGGGGACATCATATTCTTCGTAGTGTGCTACGTACAGATGCGTCGGCGGGATGGACACCGCGCAGAGGTCACCAACTCGAAGCTCAGCGGGTGCCGGTTCGAGCTGGAAAGGCCCTCAATCCAGGGCCGATTCCCCACGCGGCAGAGCCGATTGACCATTCCAGCGAAAATTCGATGAGTTGTCGATTCCCCCCCCCCCGCCATCCGAGCGTGATTTCACGTAAACTCACTGATACCACTCGGGCACTCGCCGATTCACAGGAGACGATGACTTCGTCACCTTCTTGAGGTGTCATTTACCATCACCCTTCGACCTCCTGCACACCCGCCGCCTCGCCTCCCTGACCATCGGCCGCGCCCGTCGCATCCCCGCCCGCGCCCTCGCTGACTACGTCCAGCGCCACCTTGAAGAAGCCGCCCGATGACCGCCCCCAAGCGCAAGAAGGCCCGCGCCAACGGCGAAGGAACCATTTACCAGCGCAAGGACGGCCGCTGGGAAGCCGCCGGTTACGTCCTCGCCGCCAACGGCACCCGCAAACACGTCCGCGTCTGCGGCACCACCCGCAAGAACGCCGCCGACAAGCTCGCTGAGAAGATCGCCGACAGCAACCGCGGGCTGCCGGTCGCCACTGCTGACAGCATGCTCGGTGACTACCTGACGTACTGGCTCGGCAGTGTCGCCGTTCACCGGCTTCGCGAGAGGACCCACGCCCGCTACGCCGCCTGCGTCCGCCTCCACCTCATCCCCGTACTCGGCACCAAGAAAGTCGCACGGCTCACCGCCAAGGACGTACGCACCTTCCTCGACTGGCTCCGCACCACCTGTCAGTGCTGCAACCAAGGACTCGACGCCGAGCGGAAGAGGTGCTGCGCGGTCGGCGAGTGCTGCCAGAAACGGCTGTCCGCCTTGACCGTGACCTAGGTGCACCCGGTGCTCAAGTCCGCTTTCGAACACGCCGTCCGCGAAGACGAGCTGCCGCGCAACGTCGCCCGCAACGTGAAGACCACCACCCACCAGCCCAGGCACTTCCGTCCACTCACAGCGGCCGAGGCCCGTCAGTTCCTCGACGCAGCCCGCGCCGACCGGCTCCAGGCGCTGTACGAGCTCGCCCTGCGCACCGGCCTCCGCAAGGGCGAACTCCTCGGCCTCCACTGGGAAGACCTCGACCTCAACGCCGGAACGGCCAGCATCCGGCGCTCGCTCCAGCGCACCCGACCGGCGGCCTCACCCACTTGCCCACCAAGACCCGGGCATCCGAACGCCGCATCACCCTCCCCACCGAATGTATCCACTCCCTCAAGGTGCACAAACAGCAACAGGACACGGAGCGTTGGACCGCAGGGTCAGCCTGGCAGGACAGCGGCCTCGTCTTCACCACCCCTATCGGCCGGCCTCTCGACCCCGCCAACATCACCCGCCGCTTCCGCAGCTTCCTCGACCGGGCCGGACTCCACCGAATCCGCTTCCACGACCTCCGCCACTCGACCGCCACCCTGCTCCTGGAACAAGGCGTCGACCTCATCGTGATCAAGGAACTCCTCGGCCACGCCCACATCGGCGTCACTGCTGGCGTCTACGCGCACGTACGACTCCGACTCCAACGCCAAGCCATCGACACCCTCGGCAACACCCTCGGCTCAGCGGACGACGGCCCCGACCCACCCGCCGCAGCCATCGTCCGCTGACGTTGCCGTCAAACGCCGTATGGGCCCCGCCCGGAAAGACTTCCGGGCGGGGCCCATACGCATCGAGCTGAACGGCCAGCGTCAGCGTATAGCGAGAAACTCGCTCACCAGACGGCTACTCGGAAACGTTCAGCCCGATCAGTTCTGGCCGCTTCTCGGGGGCTCCCCAGTCCAAGATCTCACTCAGCTTCGTGGACAGGTTCGTGCTATCGACTCCCGAATCACGCAGGTCCACTTCCACGAGAGCTGAGATTTCAAAAATCTCCGCGTCTTCAGCTGTGAACTCCAGGGCCAGCAGCGTGCCGTTAAGATGCACGCGCCGCAGACAGCCGTAAACCGTGAACCCCTGCTCGTTCGAGACGTTGTAGGAGTCCATCCCAGACTGCACTTCCTGCTCGTCTGGCTCATAGGTGGATCGCTGGATCGAGAATGATCTCTGAATGCCAGCGTCGTCGATCCCGCTGACGCCTACCTCAAGGGCCTCCTCGTCCTCGCAGTCCTCAAAGAACCCGACCTCTGTGGCGGTCAGTCTCATCGCTAGCCCCTCGCCTTCCATGTTCCGGCGCCCTTGACCCCGTCCCATGCATACGTAACCGACACTCCCAATTCCCTGACCATGCGGTTCATCGCCCCCTTGCACCTTGAGCAGGGCGGAAGCTGGCCTTGCATCGTCACCGCGTCACCAGGACTCAACGGGTACTTACCAGCGAACGGATCGTTCGGAAGTGAGACCTTCGGTCCTGTGGAGGCACCTGCCATACGCGAGAACCGGTGCTCCGTGTGTGTGAAAGCGGAATTATTGGGATAGCCGAGAGCAGCCTCCTCCGGAGTCATATCTCCGCTCTCCAGCTTCACATCGACACGCGTGCTCCCGTCAGGAGCTGTCGCGGTGATATCGCAGATGTGGCCGCTGCCGCCAGTGTTGTGAACGAGGACCGGAGTTGCCCCCGCCAGCACATAGTACGTGTGCGTGCTGAGGTGCTGTCATTCGCGTTTTCGCAGGTCAGCGGAATCCGGCCAGTCCGTGGGTGTGCGTGGAAGTGTCGTGCTATGCGCCCCTGTTGCCGTCGGCGTTGCCGTCAGACGGCTACGCGCGTGAGGGCGGTGGAGTGGGCTTTGGCCGGTGTCCTGTTCGGGTTGGGGTCGGGCATGGTCAGGGGGCCGTACGCTGGCCGGCAACTCCTCAACGACGCGCTCGACGCCGAGGGTGATGACTCTGGCGGCTCACCTTCCGCCGCAGGCGTCCACTGACGTTGCCGTCAGCGTTGCCGTCAAAGCCCCGCCAGCGTCCTTGCCGGCGGGGCTTTGACGGTTCAGCGCACCGCTAGAGCTCCCAGTTGCTAAGCGCGGCAACCTCTTCGATGGAAGGCGTCAGCCTCGCGCCAAATTCGGTCGATGATGCCTGGATTTGATTCACAGACGAGGTGCTAGGCGCGCCTTGACTAGAAGCTGCTGCCTCGCGAGCTAGAAGGTCAATTACTTCACGCTCTGCACCGATCTCCATTTGAACCAGAGGCCCCGCCGGGGGGGGTGGGGTCGCCATATCTCAGGATCACGGGCTTCTCTCCTCCCATTTTGAAGTCGAGCATGGAGAGCAACGACCTGATGGTGTTGATAGCCATCTCAGTCTTTGCGGCGGACGGCCTCAACGAAACCGCGAGAGCGTTTCCGACCAGCGCCACGGATTGAGCCACATAGAACTCGGGTCGAGAGGAATCATCCTCGCCATCCTGAGATTCCATCTCCAGCTCATCCAGCGCCTCAGCACACTCGTCCTGAGTGGAACCTCCAGCAGCAGCCGCCCAGACAAGCCCGAGCGAGGCATCGACCCACTCAGACTGCTCCGATCCACCGAGGGCTCGACAGAAGGCAGCACCTCGCTCCGCCGCTGCGGCACAGATCAGCACCAGTTCAGAGTCCGAAGCGTTCGAAATTGCCTGTAGTTCCGGCGAAATCGTCATGTCTCTCTAGTCTCCAGTGGCCCAGAAGGTCGTGAATGGCGAGTTCTGTGCAGCGTGACCACGTAGCCCTGCACCACCCACTGTCACCCCCACGAACATTCAGCATGGGTGAACAGATGGCGACACAGAAGTTTCTCGACGCTGCACCAAACACGGCATGCTCATTGGGGCCCAAACTGCTAAGAATCCCTTGTTCTGCATGCCCAGCGGCCTGCACGAACTCTTCCACCGGTCGAAGTGTCCAGCCGGAAGGCATAGCGCCACCGCCGTTGATGCCGATACGAGTGGTGAATGCCTTCGTTTTTGAGTTAAAGACACCAATGACGGCCGTGGTGCCCTTCACATCCGCCATGAAGTAGTCATTGCGGGATGCCTGCAACTCGTCCGCACGGCCGAGAGCGAGCATTGCATCATCTTCAGTTGCAACGCCAGGACCACAGTTGTGAACGAGTACCGGTGTGACGCCTGCAAGCACATAGTACGTGTGCTACGCGACCCCCTCTATCTGCATGTTCGCAGATCAGCGGTGGTTTCGGGTTCCGCTGGTGTCCGTGGTTGTGCGGGGGAATCCGTGGTTGTTGCCGTCGCTACTGCCGTCAGGAGCGCGGGACGCATGGTAGTGCTGCCGCTGGCACGGTGACGACGCAGGGGGACTTTACTGCCACGCTCCGGGCTCGGCACGGAGTATGGCTCGGACGGTCTGCTCATACAGCCCATGGCCGGTGGTGGCGCAGTGTTCGGCGATCCAGTGCGTCAACTCGTCCGGAGTATGCAGGGCGCCGTGAAGGCCGGCAGAGCCAGGGGGTCGGGGACGGTGGTCACGTGGTACTCGCGGAATCGGTAGCGCCCTCGTGTGGCGCTGCGGGACTGTGCGTCGGTGTTCGCGGAGTCAGACATCCTCGGTCACCTCTTCCGGGTCGGTGAGGCGCTGACCGCGCGAGTCGGCGACCCTGAGCGCGTCGGAGAGGGCTTCGGTCAGCCGGCGGGCCAGCCAGCGGTATTCGGTCGCCGACAAAGTCTTCGCGTCAGGGGCCATGACGTCTCGGGCGTATCCCAGCAGGTCCTCACCCATGCCCAGCTGTATGGCTTCGATGTTGTCGGCGAGGTTGGTGAGGTAGCCCTGGCCGTCGGTGCTCAGGTAACAGGGGTTTCCGCCCTCGGCGGTCCACGGCAGCAGTCGCGGCCCCTGCGCCGTGATGCCTCCGGGCTCTTGTGTCGCTCGCTCGGCCATCCTGATTCCCTCTCCTCGACTCGCCTCGGGACTATTGATCATGGTTTCGCTGGTGTGAGCCTTTGGGAGTAGCCAGCGTGTCTGCCTTGCTGTCTGCCAAGCTGGTTGGGTGCGAGAGACGATCGGGGAACTGGTCAGGCGGCTGCGTCTGGCGCGAGGGTGGAGTCAGGGGCGGCTCGCCGAGGCGCTGGCTGAGGCTGCGCCTGGGCGTGTTCCTCCGACACGAAATGACGTGTCCCGCTGGGAGATTGGGAAGCGGTCCCCACGCGAGTGGCTGCCGTTCCTCGCGCGGGTGCTTCAGGTCCCGCGCGAGATGCTGGAAGCGGCGAAGGCTGCTGCGCCTGTCGAGTGCGCTGCGCACGTACGGTCCGTGGCCGACTTCCTGCCCGAGGGCGACCCGCTGTCCCCACTGACCGCCCGTTCGGGTCGTCGGATCGGGGCCGGGCAGGTGGCCGACCTGGCCCAGCGGGTCCACGGCCTGCGGCTGGCCGACGACGTGGTGTACGGCAAGGACCTGATCGGACCCGCCCTGCGCGAGCTGCGAGCGGCGGTAAAGCTCTACCGCGAGGGAGTGCATACCGAAGAGGTCGGCCGCGAACTGCTGCGGACTATTAGCGAGTTGGCACAGATCGCCGGGTGGGTCGCTTCCGACGCGGGAGAGCATGCCGAGGCGGAGCGTATCTACCGGCTCGGCATGAGTGCCGCACGGGCCGCCGGGGACGGCGTACTGTCCGGGAACGTTGCGGGCTCGCTGGCCTACCAGTGGAGCAACACCGGGCGGACTGCCGACGCGGTCGGGCTGGCCCGCGCCGCACTGGAGGACGCCGGTCTGGACGCCCCGCCGAAGGCTCGTGCGCTGTACCTGGACCGGGTGGCTTGGGCGCATACCCGTGCCGGGCAGGACCGACCGGCGATGGCCGCACTGGGAGAAGCGACCGAGGCCTTGGCCAAGGACTCGGCCGGCACCGAATCGCCGTCATACCTGTACTGGATGAACGCCGGGGAATTGCAGGTCATGGAGGCCCGCGTCTACACCGAGCTGAGACGCCCGCTGCGTGCCGTGCCGCTGCTGACGGACGTGCTCGAACGCTACGATGCCAGCCACTCAAGGGAGTTGGCTTTGTATCTCTCGTGGCTGGCCGTGGCCTACGCCGACGCCAACGAGCCCGAGGCAGCCGCCGAGACGACGAGCCGCATGCTCGCTCTTGGGCAGAGCGGCAGCGAACGCACGGCAGAGCGCACGCGGATCGTGCTGGACCGCCTGAGGGCCTTTCGAGACGTGGCCGAAGTCGCCGAGCTACTGGTGTCCTGACCGCCCTTGGTGCACCACGGCACGGAAGGGACCGCACACTGGCTGGCGCCGAGGCATCCAGCAAGAAGCCGGCCTGAGCGGGAGGGGGCCCTCGTCGGTCGGGCAGCTTCGCCGGACCAGGGTTCCCCGGGGGCCGCCAAGGCTCACACCGTGACGCGTGCGCTCGGCCTTGGCGGCCCCCGGGGGTTCCTGGTACGCCTCCGGTGACCGGGCGGCGAGGGACCCCTCCCGCGACCCACGACCCCACACCACGACGAAGCCGCACGTTAACTCGACCCCCTGCCCCTCAGAGAGAGGGCCGGGGTCTGGGGCAGCGCCCCAGGTGGTCTGCTGTGCTGGCTGAGAAGACCACCGGCGATGCCATCCCGACGTTCATCCGCGACGTGTGCCCGGTGGGGCTGTCGTTCGCGCAGAAGACGGTGGAAGCCGCGGTGGCCGCGCTGGGCGACGACATCCGCAACTGGCCGGACGCCAGCCCGGTCACCTTGCAGGATCCCGCCTATGTCGGGGTCGCGGTGATGGCGATGCAGGGCCGCCCCGGCTTCACCCGCATCCGCACCCCCTACGTCTCCGACGCCGACGCCGCCCGGATCGCGGAAGCCACCTCGCACCTGACCGCCGACCCCGCCCTGTGCCTGGACGCCCTCCTCGACACCACCGGCCACACCAACCCCGGCGACGACGACGGCCCTGACGGTACGGCCGTCCCCCTGGCCAAGCCCTGAAAGCCCTGGTCCCACGCCTTGAGAGGAGGCCCGCGCATGGCGGAGGAACGGTTCACCCGGCACACCGTGACTGTGGTCATGGCCGTGATCGCGGTCCTGGCCTTCGTCTTCTCCTTCGGCAACGTCTGGGCACTCGCCCTGCGGCTCGGCGTCCCGCGCCCGATCGCCCCGCTGATCGCGCCCATGGTGGACCTGTCCGTGATCGGGCTTCTGGTAGCGCTCCGGTTCCTGGCCCTGCGCGGCGTTCCCAAGGCGGAGTTGAAGGCCGGCACCCGGCTGCTGCACCTGTGCGGGCTACTCACCCTCGCACTGAACACCGCCGAGCCCCTGCTGACCGGACGCTACGGCCGGGCCTGCCTGGACACCGTCGCCCCGCTCCTGCTCCTGGGCTGGGGCCACGTCGGCCCCGCCTTCCTCGCCCACTTCCACACGGACGCACACCGGGAGGACACCACCGCAACCATCACCCCCGCGCCCACCGCTGAGCCGGTGCCCACCTCGGCGCACACTCCCGAAACGGCGGCCCCGGCCCCTGAGCCGGTCCCCGCCGCGATACCTGCGCCACCTCCGGCCGAAGTGCCTGCCGTGATCGAGGTCCCCGAGTCCGCCCCGGCCGCCACCACGGCTCCTGCCACCGGCCCTCGCCCGGCACTGCCCGCAGCACTGCTGAACGCGGCTCGGCGCATCGCGGACACCCACCACGCCGAGCACGGAACACCGGTCACCGCCGCCCAGCTCGCAACCCGCATGGGCGTCGCCCTGCCGGTGGCCACCGCCGCCCTCGCTCAGCTCTGAGCAACCCCGGCCACCGGCCGGATCACCCCTCCCCGAACCCCACGCCCGCCCGATGGGCCTGGTTCGTCATGCCCCGAGCAGCACCAACACGGCTTCCTGCGTCGCTGGTTGCTGCTCGGGGCCCCACCCGGACAGAAGGGACACGCCCCGAATGGTCACCCTGGACCTGCGCCACGTGGCAAGCCCCGCCGTGCGGGACCTGCTCCACCTCGTCAACCACCCCGACTTCGACCGCGTACAGCAGCAGATCGAACACCTCGGCGGCTGCACCGAACCCGTCCGCCTGACCGGCCAGAGCACCACCGTCGACACCACGACCGGCGAGGTGCTGCGCTCCTACACCGCCTCCGACGAGCCCACCGGCAGCCTGCTGACCACGTGCGGCAACCGCCGTTCCTCCCGCTGCCCGGCCTGCTCCCGCCTCTACGCCGCCGACACCTACCACCTCATCCGCGCCGGCCTCTCCGGCGGCAAGACCGTCCCCGACACCGTCCGCACCCACCCCCGCGTCTTCGCCACCCTCACTGCTCCCTCCTTCGGCCCCGTCCACAACCGCCCCACCACCCCCGGCGGCGACATCCGGCCCTGCCGCTGCCGCAAGCTCCACGAACCCACGGACGCCCTGATCGGGACGCCCTTGAATCCGGCGACGTACGACTACGCGGGCGCGGTCCTCTTCAACGCTCACGCTTCCGCCCTGTGGGCCCGCTTCACCACCTACCTGCGCCGGGAGCTCGCCGCCCGGCTCGGCATGACCCAGAAAGCCGCCCACGCGGCCCTGCGGGTCTCCTTCGCCAAGGTCGCCGAGTACCAGCAGCGCGGCCTGGTCCACTTCCACGCCGTGATCCGCCTCGACGGCCCGGACGGCACCAGCCAGCCCCCGCCGCCGTACGCCACCGTCGCCATTCTCACCAACACCGTCCGCGCCGCTGCCTCCCGGGTCCGCGTCATGGTCGAGTCGGATGCGGTCGGGGAACGCGAACTCGCCTGGGGCGAACAGCTCGACGTACGCGAGATCGCCGCCTTCGGCGCTGACGCCGAATTCACCGATCAGGCCGTGGCCGCCTACGTGGCCAAGTACGCCACCAAGTCCGCCGACGCCTCCGGCGCCCTCGACCGCGCCCTGTTCTGCCGCCCCTGCCAGGGACGCGGCGCCACCCTCCTTCCCCACGGAACCCCGCTCCCCTGCACCGCCTGCGACGGCACCGGCCAGGCCCGCCCACTGCCACGGCTCGCAGTCGCCCGCCACGTGCGGCAGATGATCCGCACCTGCTGGGAACTCGGCAGGCTGCCCGAGTTCGCCCACCTCAAGCTCTGGAAGTGGGCACACATGCTCGGCTTCCGAGGCCACTTCTCCACCAAGTCCCGCCGCTACTCCACCACCCTCGGCGCGCTGCGCGCCGCCCGCCGCGCCTGGCGCACCGCACAGGCCCGCGCCCGCACCGGCCTGCCCGAGACCGACCCGGACACCACCCTCGTCGTCGGCCACTGGGCCTACCTCGGCACCGGCTACAGCCCCGGCGCTTCGCTGCTCGCAGCCGCCGTCTGGCACCGCAAAGAACTCGCACGGCAGTTCGCGGCCGAAGGGGGGTGCTGATGACCATGCAGGCACCCGCCACACCCCACCAGGGGCCGAGCACGCCGGGGGAGCTGCTGACGGTTCCGCAGGTCATGGCCCGTCTCCAGCTCGGCCGCTCGGCCGTCTACAACCTGCTCCGCACCCGCCAGCTCGCCTCGATCACCCTCGGCCGCGCCCGCCGCATCCCCGCCCACGCGCTCACCGACTTCATCCGCACCCGCCTTGACCAGGAAGCCGCCTGATGACCACGCCCCGCGACACCCCCGCCTCCCGCCGCGTGCGCGCGAACGGCGACGGCACCGTCTACCAGCGCAAGGACGGCCGCTGGGAGGCTGCCGGATACGTCCTCGCGCCCGGCAACACCCGCCGCCGCGTCCGCGTCTACGGCACCACCCGCAAAGACGCCCTGGCCAAGCTCACGGAGAAGATAGCCGCAAGCAACCGCGGCCTTCCCGTGCCCTCC
Organism: Streptomyces sp. NPDC002793; assembly: GCF_040295485.1. Classification (NCBI taxonomy): domain Bacteria; kingdom Bacillati; phylum Actinomycetota; class Actinomycetes; order Kitasatosporales; family Streptomycetaceae; genus Streptomyces; species Streptomyces sp. NPDC002793. The sequence continues at coordinate 103,391 of NZ_JBEOVL010000014.1, forward strand.
GCGCAGGGCAGCGTGGCCGCGTACCTGACGTACTGGCTGGAGAACGTCGCCGTCCACCACCTTCGCGAGAACACCCACACCCGCTACACCGCCTGCGTCCACCGGTTCCTCATCCCTGGCCTGGGCAACAAGAAGCTCGCCAAGCTCTCCGCCAAGGACGTCCGCCCCTGGCTCAACCAGCTCCGCACCACCTGCCAGTGCTGCGAGCGTGGTATCGATACGGCCCGTGAGCCCCGTTGCTGTGCCGTCGGGCAGTGTTGTCGCAAGCTGCTCTCCCCACTGACACTCACCTACATCCACTCCGTGCTCAAGTCCGCCCTGGAACACGGCGTCCGCGAGGAGGAGATCCCGCGCAACGTCGCCCGCAACGTCCGCACCGGCACACCCCGGCCCCGACGGTTCGAACCCCTCACCGCCGATGAGGCCCGCCAGGTCCTCACAGCCGCAGGAGGTCACCGGCTGCACGCGCTGTTCGAACTCGCCCTCCACACCGGACTGCGCAAGGGCGAACTCCTCGGCCTGTGCTGGGAAGATCTCGACCTCGACCAGGGCACCGCGGCCATCCGCCGCACCCTTCAGCGGACCGCCGCAGGCGGGCTCACCACGCTGCCCACCAAGACCCGGGCCTCCGAACGCCGTATCGCCCTCCCCACGCGGTGTCTCCAGTCCCTGAAGCTCCACCGCGAGCAGCAGCAGCGCGAACGTGAGGCCGCGGGCACCACGTGGCAGCACAGCGGGCACGTGTTCACCACCGCGCAGGGCAGAGCGATCGATCCGACCAACCTCACCCGCGCCTTCACCACGCTCCTCCGCAAGGCCGGCCTCCGCCGCATCCGCTTCCACGACCTCCGGCACTCCACCGCCACCCTGCTCCTGGAACAGGGAGTCGAACTTGTCGTGATCAAGGAACTTCTCGGCCACGCCCACATCGGCGTCACCGCCACCGTCTACGCCCACGTCAGGCTCCGCCTCCAGCGTGACGCCATCGACGCCCTCGGCACCGCGCTCGGAAGCCCCACGATCACCGAAACAACCAACGGCGATGGCGACGAACCGCCACCCTGCGCCGCCCTCGTCCGCTGACGTTGCCGTCAACTACTGCCGTCATCCCACGCAGAAGCCCCGCCAGGACATACCTGGCGGGGCTTCAAATTTGCGACTGCTACCCAACATGGTTTGCGTCGCCCCGGATGGCGAGGTTGCACCTCGCCCTCCAACCGACGCAGCACCCCAGCGGCAGTTGCCGCACCGCCAGTAGGCATCAAGGGGCAGTCCGGCGGAACCTCTCAGGGCAGACGCAACCGATCCACCTTCAGCACCAACTTCATCTGCTCTGCGAGAGCAAGGTTCGCAGCCCCAGCCCGACGCATAAACCGAGTCGCGGGAAACTCGTCAGCGGGAAACTCCCCAAGGAAATCCACATCGCCCTTGATTTCGGCTAGGGATGCCTCCCCGGCCTCGTCACCCTTCAGGAAGTACCCCCCTTCGGCACCCTGATATTCCGCCAGGAATTCGGCGATCTCCGAGCGGATTTCGGCGATCGAGATCGCCGAGTTCACTGCGGACTCTGGATCTGCCTCAAGGAAGCTTGACATCGCGGACACCGATACGGAGATGGCATCCGCTGCGAAGCCGGCGGCTTCTCCGCCGACATCCTCAAGGCGAGTGATCCAGCACTCTGCCTCCTCTCGGACCCGCGTGAGATCCGACGCCGAGGCCTGCTGGATACCGCGCAGGTCCAGCCACACCGCATCCAGTCCGTTGTTGATCCGGTAAAAGGAGTCTCCCTCTCCTGAATCATGAAGGAACGCCATGGATACCGATCGCACCTTCGTCGCACACAGAGCCGTGACGGCCAGCCGTTGGCGTGGGGTCAACCGTGTGCACTCCACACGGACGACTTCGACGTCTTCGAGAAATCCCATCTCAATTCACCTCACGGAGTCCAAATCGCCTGTGTATCGCTGACCAGGGTCGCACCCTTGCCTTGCAGGAAACCCCGACATGCTGGGCAGAACGGTCTATTCACTGCCAGGCCTGTCGGCGTTAGGTCAAGATGGACTGCTGTCTCCCAGAGCTTGACCTCTGCATGCGGGAAGTTACCTGATGCGTCCACGCCAGTGCGCGATATCCCGAGCTCGTGAGGGAGGAGCTGTGCACGTTGAATCTGAGAGATATTCTTCCGTGCTCCAACGGCCACAACGTCGAGAGATTCCGGTCCACCGCCTACCGCGTGCATGACTCCAGTGGTCGCCCTGTCGTTCGCCTTCCCCGCCGGGATGAGCGCGTGCAGGGTGTCGGCTCGGTCTTGAAGGTTGTCAAGATCGAGAGCGCCGCCGCCGCAATTGTGAACCAGGACCGGCGTGGCCCCCGCCAGCACATAGTACGTGTGGGTGTCACTGACGGTGAGGTTGTGGACCATTTCGCCGGTTGCGGTCCAGCGTTGGATCGCGCTGATCTGGACATGGGTGCCGGCACCGGTGCTGAGCCATTGGCCGGAGTGGAGGTCGGTGGCGTCGATCCAGTCGCCGAGTTCCTCGACCCAGAAGGGGTGGCCGTCGGTCGCGGTGACCGAGGCCGTCTCGTCACCCCGGTCGCCGTCGGTGTCGATGGTGACCTTGACCAGGTGCTTGAGCCCCTCACCCTTGATCTCGGCCGTGACCGTCTCGACCGTCGTCTCCCCGGTCTCCGGGTCGGTGGCCAAGACCTTGTCGCCGGCCTTGACGTCCTCGATGGCCTTCGTCGAGCCGTCGGCCATCACGACCTTCGTCCCGGGAACGAAGCTGTTGCTGGTCGGGCAGGATCCGCCTGGCTTGCCGGAACCGCCGCCACCGCTGCTGCCGCCCTTGCTCCGTGAGGAACCACCGGCAGAGCCACCAGGTTTGCCGGCACCGGCTTTGGCGCCACCCGAGCTCTTGTGGGTGGCCGAAGCCGAGGAGACCTTCGGAGCGGACTTGGCCTGTGCTTGCTTCTGGACCGAGCTGCCCGTCTTCTTCGTCTCGTTGACAGCCTTGTTACTGGTTGTCTGTTTCTTCTCCGCCGCCTTCTTCTTCGCGGCCTGTGCCGCCTTCTTGGCCTTCTCGATCGCCGCCTTCTTCGCCGCGAGCGCCTTCTGCTGCGCGGCCTTCGCCGCGGCGAGAACCGCCTCGGCCTTCTTCTTCGCCTTGTTGAGCGCCTGGATGGCGTTGAACGTGCGGTGAACGGCCTTGACGAGGGAGGGAATCCGAGCGAGCTTGCCCAAGGGAACCGCGCCGATGACCATGTTGATGCAGGACATCACGCTGCCTCCGAAGCAGCCCATGACGTCGCCGCCGCCGATCAGGCCCCACAGTGCGTCCCCGGCGGCCGACAGGATCACAGAGGTGACGGACTTGCCCATGATCGACTGTGCCTGGTCCACCATGGCCTGCGACAATCCCGCCCCGGCCAGAGCCGCCGCCGTCTCCGACGCCGTCAGGGAGACCGCCAGACCCGTCGGGTCGGACAGCGTCACCGGGTTGTTGTGGGCGTAGGCGTACCCGTTGGCCTGCATCGGGTCCGCGAGGTCCAGCACCGGGTCCGCGGACAGGAAGCGCCCCACAGCCGGGTCGTACATACGGGCACCCAGCTGTGTGTAGCCGGAGGCGTCGTCCGGGGTCATGCCCAGGAACGCCGCATGCGTCTGCCGGCCCGCACCGGACGTGGACGCGCCACGCTCGTTGCCGAACGGGTCCTGCTTACGGATCCGCACCGGCATGCCGTCGGTCATCGCGACCTCGGCATACGTGCTGCCCTGATGGTCACCGACCTGCGCGACCAGCGTGCTCGTGCTGCTGTAGCCGTACTGGTAACGCAGCACACTGCCGCCCGGCGCACCGTAACTGCGGTGCGTGGAGACCAGCTTGCCCGCCGCCTGTGTGGTGACCTCGGTCTCCCCCACATGCAGCGTGGCCTGCTTGCCCTGCACGGTCAGCAGACGGCTGCCGTCCGGCCCGTAGACGTAACGGGTCTCGTCCTGCGCCTCCCACTTCTGCGCCGCCGAGGAGGCCGCGCAGGTGGCGAGGACGGTGGACGTGCCGTTGGCGGTCGCACCGTCCTTGACCGCGATGCACAGAGCGGTCTCGACGTGGACCAGTTGGCCTGACGCGTTGCGCTTGATCTTCTGGTTGGCCGAGCCGTCGCACGCGTGGAGCTGGAGGCCGGAGCCCGCCGAGGGCGAGCCGGGCTCGATGCACCACTTCTCGTCGTAGACGGTCATGGTGCCCAGGTCCGGGTCCGACTGACCCGGCGCCTCCTGGAAGGACCACTTCTGCGCGGTCGAACCGTTGCAGGAGTGCAGGTTGACCGGCGTGTTCTCCGCCGCCTTGCCGCCGCTCAGGTCCAGGCACTTGTCGGCGAGGCCGACGTAGGAGGACTTGCCGCCGCCGCCCTCGCCGCTGAGACGTTCCACCTGGCCGTCCCAGGTCCAGCTGAGCTCCTGGGTGTCGCCGTTGCCCAGCGAGGTCACCTGCTTGGTCTCACCCGTGAGCTCGTAGAGCCGCTCCGCCTCCGCGGTGACCTGGGCGCCGGCCGGGGTGGTGTACTTCTTGGTCACCTTGGTCAGGGTGTGCGGCTGGGAGCCGTCCGCCTTGCCGTAGGCGTAGGTCGTCACCGCGTCCTTGGCGGTGGCGCCGGTGAGGTCCTTCTCGGTGAGCTTCTTGCGGTTGCCGAGCAGGTCGTACTCGTACTGCTGCCAGTAACCGGAGTCGTCCGGGCCGGCGGTCACGTTGAGGGCGCCGTCGTCCTTGACCGGGCCGTCGACGCAGTGGTCGAGGTCGGCGGAGGTCCACGCCTCGGTGAGCTGGCCGATCGGGTCGTAGGTGAAGCACTGGCGTTCCTGGATGCCGGTCGAGCGCTCCCGGATGCCGGTGACGTTGCCCGCGTCGTCGTACCAGTACGACCGGTGGGAGGCGAGTTTGCCGGCGACCACCGCGGTGTCGCCGTTCTGCTCGCGGTACACCTGCTGGTCGGTGAGTGCTCCGGAGGCGTCGTCGAAGCTGGAGAAGGACCACACCCGGTGGGGCTGGGCACCCAGCGTGGAGCGCAGCAGCTGGCCGTACGGGGAGTACGCGGCCTCGGAGCCGTACCAGTCCTTGCCGGAGACGGAGAGCGGCAGGCCCTCCTCGTTGTAGCGGACGACCAGCTTCTCGCTGTCGAACGCCCCCGCCGCGGGGATCGTGCCGTCCAGGAGGAGGCCGGTGTCGCTGTAGTTGTACGTGGAGGTGTACGACTTCTGCAGGCCCCAGGTGGTGGCGAGGGCGTCCGGCAGCGACAGCGTGGTGGAGCGGGGCTGGTAGTCGGCGGTGTATCCGCCGACCGACATCGTGTACTCCTGGCCGTCCGTGACCCGTACCGAGCCGGCCGGCAGGCCCTTGCCACCCGGCGCCGTGTCGTACGTGCTCCGGGCGACCACGTCGCCGGCGGAGCCGTCGAGACGCTGTTCCGTGGGCCGGGACAGCTCGTCGTACTTGGTCCAGACGGTGACCCCGCGCGCGTTGGTCGTGGTGAGGGGCCGGTCGCGGTGGTCGTACGTCGTCGTGGTGGTGCCGGCGTCCGGGTCGGTCGCGGAGACCATCCGGCCGCGCTGGTCGTACTTCCAGGTCCAGGTGCGTGCGGAGTCCTGTGCGCTGTACGCCTTCACGAGCTGTCCGAGGTCGTCGAACTCGTACTTCACCGAGGTGTACTCGGTGCGTTCGGCGTCGGTGAAGGTGTCGACCTGGGTGGTGCGGCCCATCGAGTCGGTCCGGACGCGGTAGGAGGCCGCGCCGGAGGGGTTGATGACCGTGGACCAGTCGGCGCCGTACTCGTAGTTGGTCGAACGCGCCTGCATCGCACTGCCGTTCAGGACCGGCAGCTCCTTCAGTACGCGGCCCAGACCGTCGTAGGTGTAGCGGGTCGCGTTCGGCACGGCGGTCTCGGCGAGCGGGGTGAAGAGCTGGCCGCTCGGCTCGCCGGTTGCCAGGTAGGCGTTGTTGGTCTGCCAGACCTCGCCCGAGCTGTTGTACAGGGTGTCGGTGATCAGCCGGCCGCCGCCGGTCGCCTCCTCCTGGGTCTGCCGTTCCCGGCCCAGGCCGTCGTAGACGGTGACGGAGGACTCGACGCGGTTCTCGTGCCCGCGCGTCTTGGTGACCACGTAGGGCGGGAGGCGGTCCGGTTCCTCGGGATCGACCTCGGGGATGTGGTATTCGGCAGCGAAGTCCGGCACGGAGGACGACGACGAGCTGCGGCCCGGGCCCCAGGACTCGACGAGCCGACCCAACGGGTCGAACATGGACTGGGTGACATGGTTGTTGGCGTCGGTGCTCTTCGTGGCGGTGCCACGGCCGGGCTCGATCTCCTGGACGGAGCTGTGTCCGAGGGAGTTCGTCTCGGTGACGCCGAACGTCTGACCGCCCTCCATGCGGTAGGTCGTGGTCGACGACTTGTTGTCCGGGTCGGTGGCCTTCACCACACGGCCGCGGGAGTCGAACTCGACGGTCCCGTCGGACTGGAAGCCTGAGCCGTCGGCCTTCAGCGACCAGGTCCGGGTGACCAGTCCACGGGTGGAGCCGGTCAGTGCGGCGCCGTACTCACCTCCGTCGTAGGCGGTACGGGAGCCGGAGGCGAGCTTCGTGGTCGAGGTGAAGTCTGCCGTGGCGCACGTGGTGGCGGTGCTCAGGGTCTGCTTGGTCAGGCCGATGAGGTTCTTGCCCGTGTGGTGGACGTACTCCAGCGCGGTGCAGGAGACGTCGCCGACGAGGCCCGGGTCGGCCTTGTCCTCGAGGGTCTCGACCCGGACCGGCAGGCCGTACTTCGCCTCGTAGGTGGTCTTCGTCTCCGACGTCCGGACGTCGCCGTCGCCGTCCTTGCTGTAGGCGAGCTGGCGGGGTTCGGTGACCCGCCAGGCCTTCAGCGGGTCCAGCCCGTCGCCCCGTTTACGGGAGGCCAGTTCGGTGGCTTCCGGAACGGTGACTGAGCGGGTCAGCCAGGCGGTGTCGGCGTCGGTGGCCTCGGCGTAGGTGAGCTCCTCGGCTATGCGCCCGGCGAACGGCTCGCGGTCGTACGCGATGTGCGCGCCGGCCGTGTCCTTGACGGACACGCTGTCGCCCATGCCGCGGAAGTACCGTGTGACGGCCTTGGTCCGCTTACTGCCGATCGCCGGGTCGTCGGCGCCCGTGACCACGGCGACCCGGTCGAAGCCCGCGAACTGGGAGTACGTCCGCGTCGACTTCTTCGTGAACTCCTGCTCGGCCATCTTCCAGCCGGCGGTGCCGTAGTCGTACTTCGTGCTGGTCGCGTAGGCGCCGTCGACGTTGGGGAGTTCCTCTATCTCCTGGACCACGTACTTCTGGAACCAGTCGATGTCCTCCTTCTCCGGGTCCGGGTGCCAGAAGGAGGGGTAGCACAGGCGTGTGTTGCTCTTCAGCGCGTCCTTCTCGGACTTGCCCGGCAGGTCCTGGCCGGTGGCGCACTGGCCTTCCGGCTGCTTGTAGGTGACGACGGTCTCGCCGCCGTACTCGCTGATCACACGGCCGATGCGCAACCGGGAGAAGCCCGGGCGCGGGTCCTGGTCCCCCCGCATCACGCGGTTCGGCATGTCGTCCACGTTCGGTTCGAACCGGACCGGGTTCAGCGTCACGCTCGCGTCGGTGGAACCCTTCTGGGCGTAACCGGTGCGGGTGACCGACTCCAGCCACAGGGCGGTGTTCGGACCGGTGCGCAGGACGGGGAAGGACTGCTTGAGCTGGTAGCGGTCCACGACCTGGCGGGCGTCGGTGCCGGTGCGCCGCTGCGCGGACGTCTGGATCGAGTCCAGGCGCTTGGTGGACCAGAAGGACGGCGCCGCGTTCCAGCACATCTTGCCGGACGCGCATCGCAGGTCGGCGGGGGTGTCGTACCAGATGCGGTACTTACCGGGGTCCTTGGAGGTGAAGTTCGCGTCGCTGCACTCCAGGGAGCCTTCGGTGTAGCAGCGCTCGTCGACGGTGAAGAGGACGCGGCCGGGAGCCTCGGCGCCGAAGATGCTGTCCTTGCGCTGGCCGTAGTCGATGTGGGCGAGGTAGCCGTCGCGGTCGTACTTGACCGGGGCCTTCCAGTTGAAGTTCTTCGCGTAGTAGTTGGTGTCCTTCTTCCACCACAGGGACATGGCGTTCTCGTGGACGTCCTCGACGTAGTCGAGGTTCCACCGCCAGGCCTGCCTGCACTCGGAGCCCTTCCAGTCGCCGGCCTTGTAGCAGGGCTCGTCGGCGTGGTTCCCGAACACCGGCACGGTGAGGGCCGAGTTGGTGACGGCGTCGCCCTCGGACCAGCCCGGCAGCTTGTGCATACCGAAGTGGTACTTGGTTCCGTCCGTGGTGGTGACGATCCAGTACTCGCCGTCGGCAGCGCCGTTGGCGCTCTTGGTGTTCTCGGTGTCCTTGACGACCTGGATCGTGGAGCCGTCGCCGTTGGCCGTGAACCACTGCTTCTGGTCCGCGTCCCAGACGAGCTCCGTCGTGGCCCCGCCCAGCGTCAGCGTGGCGTTGTCCGAACCCCAACACATGTCACCCGTCTTGTGGGTGGCGTTGTTGGCGCCCGCCTTCTTGGCGTCCTCACGACAGGAGGCGTAGGTACGGGTGATGGAGCCGGCGTTGTAGTCCCAGCCGTCGCCGATCCAGGAGGCCTGGTTGTTCGTGGACGAGGTCCGGCCGTCCACCGACTGGGACGAGTAGGACAGTCCCACCTTCGGGGTCAGGCCGCCGGGCGCCTCGGGCACCTGGACCTGGTAGCCGTAGGTGAACGCACCGGAGGACGAACCGGACGCCCAGGCGCCGGACGACTGCAGCGGGGTGGCGGTGAAGTCGCCTGCCGCCGACGCTCCGGTGTCCAGCACGCCGACCGCACGGGAGCCGGGCCCGTCCGCCGCGGACGCCCGTGCTTGACCGGACGCCTCGGAGCCGGCATCCACGCCCAGGAGTTCGGAGACGGGGATGCCCGCGGAGACCACGCGACGGGTCCCCGTGGACCCGCCCTCGGCGGCACGCGCCTTGGCGGTGGTCTTCGGGTGGACCACTTCGATCTCGCTGGCCAGCGGCTGCATCGCCGCCGCCGCGCCCTCCGTCGGCTCCTCGGCCGACGGCTCGGGGGCGCACTCGCCCTCGGTCGGCGCGTCGATGACGCAGTTGGGCAGCAGGACGACGCCGAACCGGTCGGCTGCCTGCGGTCCGTACAGGTCGGCGAACGAGGTGTAGTCGACCCCGACGGTGACCTCGGCCGCAGGGTCGGCGGTGGCGGGCGGGGTGATCTCCATCAGCAGCCCGTCGACGTCGGCGGTCTGTGAGTCCGCCGGCGCCTTCAGGTCGACGGTCCACTTGCCGGCCAGCGCGGCCGGGTCGCCGTCCTCGGGCACTCCGAGGGAGACCGTCGGCACGTTGTCGACCGGGACCGACTTCCCCGGCTGCACCTCCGTCAGGTCGGCCGTGCCCACGCCCGGTGTCCACGCCTCCACGGCCACGGGGGCGTAGGGGGTGGTCGGCACCTCGGGCGCGGTCGTCAGACGCGTCTCGGCGCTGTCGTCCTGCTCGGTCCGCTCGCTCTCCGGCAGATCGGGGAGCTCGACCGCCATCTCCTCGCGCGGCTTCGGCGGGATGGCCGCGGCCTCCAGCGACAGGCTGCTCCAGGTGAGCGCCGACGCCAACGAGACGACCACCGTCATGCGGAGTTGGCGGCGTCTCTGCCGACTCCTACCGGCCGAGGCCGGCCGGCCGAGCCCCCACCAGGACCCCGGACCTGCTGCACGCATGCGTCGACTCCCACCTTGCGCAAAGAACAGCGGAACTGTGAATTGCCGCGCAGCACGCTCGACTTGAGCGCACGCGCCGGGAATCTTGCGACACGCAGAGGGAATGATCAAGGAACACAGAGTGACCGGCGGGCGCGAGAAGTGATCTTCACCACGGGATGAACGGGAACCGTTTCCACCAGACGGTCAGGAGCGGGAGTTTCACACAATCTCCTTAATGTCAGAGCTTTTCTCCCCAATCAAGCATCCATGGTCCAAGGTTTGGCCTTCTCGCCTCATTACGCTGCGCTTCGATCACGGATCGATAAATTTCTTTACCTAGGCAGTTGCCGCGAGCACATGCGATCGTGCGGGCGCATGTGTCCGCGGCCGGTGGAGCGCGGACCAGACCTCTGTCGACCCCCCGCCCATCCGTTCGGTCCCCCTCGGAGAAGCTCAGTGACCGTGCCACGCCTGCTCAGACCGTTCGTGCGTAGCCGCGCACGGCTGTCCGTCACCCTCGGCCTGCTCGTGGCCGCGCTCACCGCATCCCTGCTGCCGTGGTTCATCGGCTGGCCGGGCGACGAGAACGCCGCGTCGCAGGCCCAGGGGGGCAGCACGAAGGCGTCACCGGCCGGTGATCACCCCCGTACCCACGAGGAGGCCGCAGCCGCGGCCCGCCGCACCGGCAAGAAGGTCCTCGTCGAGGAGGCCACCACCGCCACCACGCTCACCTGGGCGCTGCCCGACGGGAAAATGCGCCAGCGGATCCATGCCACCCCGCAGCGGGCGAAGAACGCCGACGGCGAGTGGGCGGAGATCGACACGGAGCTGCGCCGTACCAAGGACGGCATCGTCCCGGTGAACGCCGTGGTTCCGGTCCGTTTCTCGGCCGGCAGCCGCAAGGAACGAGCCGACCGTGACGCCCCCCGGTCCACGCCGACGGCCGAGGACAGCGTGCTGGCCGAGGTCGAGCTGAGCGGCCACACCGTGGCCTACACCTGGCCCGGCACTCTGCCCGAGCCGGTGCTCGACGGCGCCCGGGCGCTGTACGAGGAGGTCTTCGAGGGCGTGGACCTGCTGTTGGTCGCCCGTGAGGAAGGCGGCTTCGCACAACTGCTGATCGTCAAGACGCCCGAGGCGGCACAGAACGAGGCCCTGGAGACGCTGACCTTCGGACTGCGTTCCGCGACAGCCGAGTTCGAGCATGACCCCACCACCGACACGGTCCGCGTGTTCGACTCGAAGAAGGGCCGGGAGATCGGTTCCGTGCCGACCCCGTTCGCCTGGGACTCCTCCGGCAAGGACCCCGACCTGGAGCCGGGCACCGAGGCCCGCACCTCGGTGGGAAGCGCTGAGGAGGTGCTGGGGCTTTCGGGTCTGACCGGCGTCGAGCCGGGCGCGCGGAGCAGCCCGTTGGAGACCAGCCTGACCGAGGAGGAAGGCGGCGTCCGCCTCAGCCTGGACATGGGCGCCACCGGCCTCCTGAAGAGAGACGACGCCCGCTACCCGCTGTTCATCGATCCGTCGATCCAGCGCGGTTGGACGGCCTGGACGGTCGCGTACAAGCCGTACCCGAACAGCAGCTTCTACAACGGCACCAACTTCAGCTCCGGCACATCCGATGCCCGCGTCGGTTACGAGAGCGAGACCAGAGGCACGGCCCGGTCTTTCTGGCGGATGGGCTTCTCCAGCAGTCTGAAGGGCGCCACCATCACCTCGGCGAGCTTCAAGGTGCTGAACAACCACTCCTGGTCGTGCGATGCCCGCCAGTTCCACCTGTACCGCACCGGGGCGATCTCGTCGGGCACCACCTGGAAGAAGCAGCCGAGCTGGTCATCGCTGCTGCAGACGAAGTCGTTCGCCCACGGCTACAACAGCACCTGCTCCGACGAGTACGTACTGTGGAACGTGAAGTCCGGTGCCCAGTACGCGGCCAACGCCGGCGCGTCGACGCTCACCCTGGGAATGCAGGCCGACGCCGAGGGCGATTCCTACACCTGGCGCAAGTTCCGCGCCACATCGGCCGAGCTCGATGTGGACTACAACCGCAAGCCGAACGAGCCCACCGCGGGCACCACCACCCCTGGCGGCGCCTGCCTGGCCGCGCCGTCCAGCCGGCCCGTCGCCAAGACGAACATCGTGCTCTCCGCGACGGCGACCGACCCGGACAAGAACCTCTCCAAGCTGCGCTTCCGCTGGTGGAAGTCGGGCTCCGCCACACCCGCGGGCACGCTGGTCACCCCCAACAGCGGCGGCAAGGCCACGCTGACCATTCCCTCCAGCAGCCTCGCCGACAAGACCACCTACCGGTGGGACGTCCGCGCGGAGGACAGCGAGGAAGCGGTCTCCTACTACTTCCCACCCGGTGACGAGCCCTGCCAGTTCACCGTCGACGCCTCCGCACCTCCGCGCCCCGACGTGACCAGCGTGGACTTCCCGGAGGCCACCTCGGACGGGCTGACCTGGTCCGAGAAGAAGTTCGGCGCGACCGGCGCCTTCACCTTCAGCTCCCCCGGCGCCACCAAGTTCGCCTACACGCTCGTCGGCGCCGGTTACACCGAGAAGGCCGCCACCCTCACCACGGACGAGTCGGGCAACGCCGTCGGCGTACTCTCCCTCACCCTGGCCCCTCCCAGCGCCGGGCCCAACAGCATGCGGGTCTACGCCTACGACTCGGTCGGCAACAAGTCGAAGGAGTACACCGACTACCTCTTCTACGTGCCGCCGCGCGACACCGCGGACGCTCCAGGAGACCTCGGCGGCGACGGACGCGCCGACCTGCTCACCATCAACGCGAGCGGCAACCTCCGCTCCTACTCCGGCCTGCCCGACGGCGAGCTCTACGTCTCCCTCACCGCCGGATACACCTCCGACGGGAAGCTGAACCCCACCGGCCACTGGTACGACCCGACCACCGGCAAGGCCGCGTTGATCACCCACCATGCCGACAGCTACCCCGGTGACGGTGTCACGGACCTCTTCGCCCGCACCCCCGACGGCGGGTTCTGGCTGTACCCGGGCGACGGCTACGGCAGCTTCGACGTCGGCAAGCGCCTGGAGATCCGCCTGCCCGCGGGCGCCCCGGACCCGGCGAGCTGGGTCCAGGTCAAGGCCGTCGGTGACGTCACCGGCGACCAGCGGCCCGAGGTGTTCGTGCGCGCCGGCGACGCCTACTGGGCGCTGGTCGGCTACACCGGCGGCACCTTCCAGGAGGCGATCCGGATGAACCCCGACGCGTGGGCGATACGCGACATCGTCAACGTCGCCGACATCGACCTCGACGGCACCCCCGACCTCCTCTGGAGGAACACCTCCAACGGCAACATGTACATCAGGCACGGCAAGCCCGGCACGGTCTCCGGCAGCGTGGACCTGGCCTCACTGAGGACGGCGGCGGCCTCACGGGAGGGCGTCGACACCCCGTACGGGAACTCGTGGACCGCCGCCGCCATCGACCACGCCATCGGCATCCCGGACGTCAACAACGACCGCATCCCCGACATATGGGCGCGCTTCACCGTCGACGGATCGATGAAGGTCTACCACCCGTCCAAGACCAACACCAACGGACCCGCCAAGACCGTGATCTCCGAGGGCTGGGGCGACATCAGGTCCTTCGGCTGACACCTCGGACCGACCGAGCCGGGGGCCCGGGGCCGCGCTACGAGCGCACCCTGGGCCCCCGGCTCGTCGCGTACCGGATGGGGCATTCCCGGATCTCCGGGGCCGGACGATCACAGCGGCGTACGTACGCCCGCCATCCGGCGGCGTGAGCGCACCGCGGCCGTTGTCAGCCGACGTCGTGAATGCGGTGCTCCCGCAGGTCAGGAGCGTGCTGGGCGACAGTGCGGTAGTCGGCGTCGTCATGGAGGACGGCCAGCCCGTGATGGGCTGCGGTGGCAGCGATGATCAGATGCACCGCCGTGGCGCTCCGGTGCTGTCCGGCACGGGCCATCCGCTGTTGCACCGCCCCGATCCAGCGTCCCGCGTTCTTCGGCACGGAGACGTCGGGATACAGGTCTGTGAACATCTCCACGATCTCGTCGTACTCGGCCCCGGTCCGGGCGCCGAAGAGAAACTCGGCGCGCTGGGCGTAACAGGAACCGATCGCGCCGGCACAGATGGTGTCGTACCAGGCGGTCTGCAGCGTGGTGTCACTGAGCATCCGGACAAGCCCGGACGTGTCGAGCAGGTAGATCACCGATGGTCCTTCTCCGCACGGTGGCGGTGCTCGGCATCCTCCACAGCACCCCAGCGCTGGGCCCGCTCGAAATGCCGGCTGATGCGCGCCGCACGGTCCTGCTGGTCCGTGTAGTACCGGAGCGCCAGATTGACGGCTTCCTTCTTGGTCCTGACCTTGGACAGCGCCATGGTGCGTTCCAGCGCGTCATCGTCTATGTCGATCTGGGTGACGGACATCCGGCGCCCCCTTCACACAATGTTGGTCATGTACAAAGAAATCTAGGCTACCCACATTCCGGCCGCTGCCCGCGAAGCCCCACGTGACCGACCCCACCCCCCACTCCGTTAAAACTCCCGCAACAATGAATACGTGATCACCTCACCCGCACGGCCCCCCCGCCGCACCGAGCACGCGCCGACGCCCTACGTCGACCTGACCCGGGCCGAGTGGAGCGCCCTGCGTGACAAGACCCCGCTGCCGCTGACCGCCGAGGAGGTCGAGAAGCTGCGCGGCCTCGGTGACGTCATCGACCTCGACGAGGTCCGGGACGTCTACCTGCCGCTCTCCCGGCTGCTCAACCTCTACGTCCAGGCCACCTCCGGCCTGCGCGGCGCCCTGAACACCTTCCTGGGGGACGCGGGCAACGGGCACGGCGAGCAGCGCGGTACCCCGTTCGTCATAGGGGTCGCCGGAAGCGTCGCCGTCGGCAAGTCCACCAGTGCCCGCATCCTGCAGGCGCTGCTGGCGCGCTGGCCGGAGCACCCCCGGGTGGAGCTGGTGACGACCGACGGCTTCCTGCTGCCGATGAAGGAGCTGGAGTCGCGGGGCCTGATGTCGCGCAAGGGGTTCCCCGAGTCGTACGACCGGCGGGCGCTGACCCGGTTCGTCGCCGACATCAAGGCCGGCAAGGACGAGGTGACGGCCCCCGTCTACTCGCACCTGATCTACGACATCGTGCCGGGCGAGCGGCTGACCGTGCGCCGCCCCGACATCCTGATCGTCGAGGGGCTGAACGTGCTGCAGCCCGCGCTGCCCGGCAAGGACGGCCGGACCAGGGTCGGTCTCGCGGACTACTTCGACTTCAGCGTGTACGTCGACGCGCGCGCCGAGGACATCGAGACCTGGTACCTGAACCGTTTCCGCAGGCTGCGCGAGACCGCGTTCCAGAACCCGTCCTCGTACTTCCGCAAGTACACCCAGGTCTCCGAGGAGGAGGCGCTGGACTACGCCCGCACCATGTGGCGGACCATCAACAAGCCCAATCTCCTGGAGAACGTGGCGCCGACGCGCGGCCGTGCCACTCTGGTGCTGCGCAAAGGGCCGGACCACAAGGTCCAGCGCCTTTCGCTGCGCAAGCTCTGACTCGTCCTGAAAGGGTGCACCGTGCTGCATCTGCGCCTCCTCGTGCCCGCCGACCGCACCGACGAGGTGCTCGGGCTGATCGACCGGACCGTGGGCACCGCCCATGTCGCGGTGCTCTCCGGTGCCGCTCGGAATCCGGCGGGCGATGTGGTGCTGTGCGACGTCGCGCGGGAGGCCGGTGACGAGCTCATCGGCGGGCTGCGGAAGCTGGAGATCGACGACTGCGGCTCCATCACCGTCGAGAACATGGACCTCACCCTGTCCAGGAGCGCCGACGAGGCCGAGCGTGCGGCGCCGGGCGAGGGCTCGGACGCGGTGCTCTGGGAAGAGCTGAGCGAGGTGACCCACGAGGAGTCGACGTTCAGCGTCACCTATGTGGCGTTCCTCGCCCTCGCGACGATGCTGGCCGCGTGCGGTGTGATGCTGGACAACGCGGTCCTGATCGTGGGCGCGATGGCGGTGGGCCCGGAGTTCGGCCCGCTGGCCGGGATCTCCACGGCTGTGGTGCAGCGCGCGCCCCGGCTGGTGGCCCGGTCGCTGTGGGCGCTGGTCGGCGGCTTCGTGGTGGCGATGGTGCTCACCGCCGGCTTCGCCTGGCTGATGGACGCCTTCGGGCTGTTCTCCGAGGACATGGTCAAGGCGGACAGGCCCAACACCGGGTTCATCTGGCACCCGGACTGGATGTCCTTCGTGGTCGCGCTCCTCGCGGGCGTCGCGGGGACGCTCTCGCTGACGTCGGCGAAGTCCGGGGCGCTGATCGGCGTGGCCATCTCGGTGACCACGGTGCCCGCGGCCGCCAACGCCGCCGTCGCCTTCAGCTACCAGGACCTCCAGCAGACCTGGGGGTCCTCGGGGCAGCTGCTGGCCAACCTGGCGGGCATCGTCCTCGCCGGCACGGTGACGCTGCTGGTCCAGAAGGCGCTGTGGAGCAGGAAGCGCGGCACGGCCCCCGCCCGGGGGTGAGGGACCGGCAGTGTCGCGGGCCCGGAGACTGCCGGACACCGCACAGGCGGCGCCGGCCCCGCCGATGACACGATGCCGACCATGGACGACGCCCCCTACGTGATCTGCCGCCCCCTCAGACGACGCGCCCTCTGGTGCCTCGTCGTGCTCGGGGCAGCCGCGGCCGTGGCAACAGCCGTACGCGCGGTGTACCGGGGCACCCTCCTCGACGTATGGGTGGCCGGGGGCCTGCTGCTCGCGCTGCTGGGCCTCGTCTTCCTGTACGCGGCCACCGTCCAGGTGATCGCGGACACCGACGGCCTGCGCTCCCGCACGCTGCTGCGCCGCCGGAACATGCCGTGGAGCGACATCGCCGACCTGCGCGTCCACCTCCAGTCCGGGCGTAACCAGGACATCCACCGCGTCGGCGTGCTGCTGCGCGACGGGCGTACCCCCCGGCTGCCCCTGCCGCTCAGCGGATCCTCCGCCGACCGGCCGGAGTTCGACGCGCAGTTGGACGCGCTCCGTGCTCTGCACCGCCGCCACGGGGCTCCGGACTCCGACCACGTGCCCGTCCTCTCGCAGCGCACCGCCGGGCGCGGCTCGGCCGTGGCGAAGCTCCTCTGCGTGCTGCTGTTGGCGGGCGCGGGCCTGGCCGCGTGGTTCGTGCCGGTCACCGCGTCGCAGAAACAGGCCTGGATGTCGGCGGTCCCCTGCACCGCCGGCACGCCCGCCGCGGAGCGTGGTGAGTGCCTGAGCACCCAGGGCGCGGTGATCGAGCGGACGGAGGTCGGCCAGGGGAAGCAGAGCAGTTGGCTGTACTTCGCCGATGACCGGCCGCTGAACCGGCTCACCGTCTCGCGGGAGGGTGCCCGCGGATTCCACCCCGGTGACGAGGTCGAACTGACCGTCTGGCGCGGCGAGGTGAGGGTGGTCACCGCCGAACACCACGCCTGGCGCGAGCACTTCGCCGGCGCCGGAGACGTGGCCGTCATCGCGGCCGGGTGTGCCCTCGCCGCGGGGTACCCCGGTGCCCGGGTGCTGCTGCGCCGTCGCGGGCGCGGGCTGCCGGACGACGAGGTCCTGCCCTCGGCCCTGCCGTTCGCGGGTGCGCTCTTCGGTACGGCCGTGTGGCTGCTGCCCCTCTGCTACCTCCACCCCACGGACCCGCTCGGCTCCGCCGTGCCCCTCGCGTGGGCGGCCTCGGGCACGGTGGCCACCCTGGGCATGTTCGCCTGGGCCTGGCACGCCACCCGCATCCGCACACCTGAGGACGCCGGAGAAGCCGGAGACGCCGGACCCTTCGAGGAGGAGACGGAGAGGTTCCTGGCCGCCCGCTTCCTGGAGCACACCGACTACAACCCGCACGACTTCGGCACCCACATCGTCCTGGGCGGCGGCGGTCCGCCCGCGGTGACACCCCACGCCGGCCCGGGCCGGTTCGCGGCGAGGCGGATCCCGGTGGAGCGGCTCACCGTCACGCGGATACGGCGTGCCAGGGGCGGCGA
This sequence comes from Streptomyces sp. NPDC002793, assembly GCF_040295485.1. NCBI lineage: Bacteria > Bacillati > Actinomycetota > Actinomycetes > Kitasatosporales > Streptomycetaceae > Streptomyces > Streptomyces sp. NPDC002793. The sequence goes on from NZ_JBEOVL010000014.1 coordinate 121,146, forward strand.
CGGCGAGACCGTCCACCGGAGCTGGCACATCGCCGAACTCGACGACGCGGGCGAGCCGGTCCGCCTCACCGCCGCCCCGGCCGACCTGACCCGCATCATCCGGGCACTGGAGCACGCACACCGCGCGCCGTCTCCGGACGCGGAACGGCCCCGGCCGTGAAGCCGGGGCCGTTCGTCCGATCGACGGCGTGTCAGCCGAGCGCGGACTTCACCACGTCGGCGAGCTGCCCGGCCACGGCGCGGGCCTGCTCCAGGTCGGCGGCCTCGACCATGACCCGTACGAGCGGCTCGGTGCCCGACTTGCGCAGGAGTACGCGCCCGGTGTCGCCCAGCTCACGCTCGGCCTGGGACACCGCGGCGGCGACCTCGGGCGAGGTGTCCACGCGGGACTTGTCGACGTCCGGCACGTTGATGAGGACCTGCGGGAGGCGCTGCATCACACCCGCCAGGTCGGCGAGCGTACGTCCGGTGGCCGCGACCCGGGCCGCCAGCATCAGGCCGGTCAGGGTGCCGTCGCCCGTCGTGGCGTGGTCCAGGACGATGACGTGGCCGGACTGCTCGCCGCCCAGCGCGAAGCCCTCGGCCTTCATCGACTCCAGGACGTAACGGTCGCCGACCCCGGTCTGGACGAGCTGGATGCCCTCGCGCTCCATCGCCATCTTGAAGCCGAGGTTCGACATGACCGTGCCGACGACGGTGTCCTTGCGGAGCTGGCCGGCCTCGCGCATGGCGAGGGCGAGCACGGCCAGGATCTGGTCGCCGTCGACCTCCTCGCCGTTCCCGTCCACGGCCAGGCAGCGGTCGGCGTCGCCGTCGTGCGCGATGCCGAGGTCGGCCCCGTGCTCGACGACGGCGGCCCGCAGCAGGCCCAGGTGGGTGGAGCCGCAGCCGTCGTTGATGTTGAGGCCGTCCGGCTCGGCGCCGATCGTGATGACCTCGGCACCGGCGCGGGCGAACGCCTCGGGAGAGACCCGGGCGGCGGCGCCGTGCGCCTCGTCGAGGACGACCTTCAGACCGTCGAGCCGGTTCGGGAGGACACCGATGAGGTGTGCGACGTAGCGGTCGAAGCCCTCCGCGTAGTCGGTGACGCGGCCCACGCCCGCGCCGGTCGGACGGGCCCACGGCTCACCGGTGCGGTGCTGTTCGTAGACCGTCTCGATGCGGTCCTCCAGCTCGTCGGCGAGCTTGTGACCGCCACGGGCGAAGAACTTGATGCCGTTGTCCGGCATGGCGTTGTGGCTGGCCGAGAGCATGACACCGATGTCCGCGCCGAGCGCTCCGGTGAGGTACGCCACGGCGGGCGTGGGCAGCACGCCGACGCGCAGGACGTCCACACCGGCGCTGGCCAGGCCGGCCACGACGGCGGCCTCCAGGAACTCTCCGGACGCACGCGGATCGCGGCCCACCAGGGCGGTCGCCCGATGCCCTTCGAAGGTGCCCGCCTCGGCGAGTACGTGCGCCGCCGCGACCGAGAGTCCGAGCGCGAGCTCGGCTGTCAGATCCGCGTTGGCGACACCGCGCACGCCGTCCGTGCCGAAGAGTCGTCCCACTGGTGTCCTCCGAAGTGCTCCGAAACCACAAACCAAAGCAAGCAAAACAGGGCAAAGCAAGGCAAGACACGATGAAGAGGGTGCGCCCCGGGCCGCCAGCCCTATAAACATGCAAACGTCTTAAGCCGTTATACGCCCGCGAGTACCGATAGACGAACGCCCCAGCAGCACAGGTGTGCCGCCGGGGCGAACGTGTGGAGCGGACGAGCAGGCGATTTAGCGCTTGCTGTACTGCGGGGCCTTACGGGCCTTCTTGAGACCGGCCTTCTTGCGCTCGACCGCACGGTCGTCGCGGGAGAGGAAGCCGGCCTTCTTCAGCGTGGCGCGGTTGTTGTCCACGTCCGCCTCGTTCAGCGCGCGGGCCACGCCGAGGCGCAGGGCGCCGGCCTGACCGGAGACGCCGCCACCCGAGATGCGGGCGATGACGTCGTAGCGGCCGTCGAGCTCGAGCACCTTGAAGGGCTCGTTGACTTCCTGCTGGTGCACCTTGTTGGGGAAGTAGTCCTCAAGGGTGCGACCGTTGATCTTCCACTTGCCGGTGCCCGGAACGATCCGGACGCGGGCGATGGCGTTCTTGCGACGGCCAAGGCCGGCCGCGGGCTGCGGGTCGCCGAAGCGGCCGGCGAGCGACTCGGAGGTGTACTCACCCTCGACGGGGACCTCCGACTCGAAGGTGGTCACCTCGGCGAAGGTCTCTTCGCCCTCGGTGCCCTCGACGGGCGTCTCAACAGTGGTCTCGGCCACGATTCTCCTCAGATCTTTCTGTACGTCTTAGGGGGGAGGCCGGAACTACTGCGCGACCTGGGTGATCTCGTACGGGACCGGCTGCTGCGCAGCGTGCGGGTGCTGGTCGCCCGCGTAGACCTTGAGCTTCGAGATCATCTGGCGCCCCAGGGTGTTCTTGGGGATCATGCCCTTGATGGCCTTCTCGACGGCCTTCTCGGGGTTCTTCGAGAGGAGCTCGTCGTAACGCACGGAGCGGAGACCGCCCGGGAAGCCGGAGTGGCGGTACGCCATCTTCTGGGTCTTCTTGTTGCCGGAGAGGTGGACCTTCTCGGCGTTGATGATGATGACGAAGTCGCCCATGTCCATGTGGGGGGCGTAGATCGCCTTGTGCTTGCCGCGGAGGAGGTTCGCAGCCGTGGTGGCCAGACGGCCGAGGACGATGTCCTCAGCGTCGATGATGTGCCACTGGCGAGTGACATCGCCGGGCTTGGGGCTGTACGTACGCACTTCGTAGCCTTCGCTTCTTCAGTGGATGAGGTCCAGACACATGGCACCCCTGAAGCGATCATGCAGCTGGGGCTCACAGTGCCGGGAACACTGCCCGTATGCGAGCCACTGGTAACTGCTCCAGAGAACCTACGCAAGGGCTCTTCGTGTGTGAACGACGAAGCCCATACGTATAACAACGACCGACACTACCCGCCCCGCCCCGGACGGGTCAAAACGCGCCGTCCCTACCGCGCCCGCTCGACCCTTCGCTCGTCCCAGACCGGCTCCGTGGACTCCCGCACCACCCCGTCCGAGCCGAAGACCAGGTAACGGTCGAAGGACTTCGCGAACCAGCGGTCGTGCGTGACGGCCATGACCGTCCCGTCGTACACCTCCAGCCCGTCCTGCAGGGCCTCCGCCGACTCCAGGTCCAGGTTGTCCGTCGGCTCGTCCAGCAGCAGCGCGGTCGTGCCGGCCAGCTCCAGGAGCAGGATCTGGAAGCGGGCCTGCTGCCCGCCGGACAGCCTCTCGAAGGCCTGGTCACCCTGGCGCTCCAGCTCGTAGCGGCGCAGCACCGACATCGCTCCGCCACGGTCCTTGGCGTGCTCCGTCCACAGGATCTCGACGAGGGTCTTGCCGAGCAGCTCGGGATGAGCGTGCGTCTGCGCGAAGTGGCCGGGCACCACCCGTGCCCCGAGCTTCCACTCGCCGGTGTGCGCCACCGGCTCCCCCGCCAGCAGCCGCAGGAAGTGCGACTTCCCCGACCCGTTGGAGCCGAGCACGGCGACCCGCTCCCCGTAGTAGATCTCCAGGTCGAACGGCTTCATCAGACCCGTCAGCTCCAGGTTGACGCAGGTCACCGCCCGCACCCCGGTCCGCCCGCCTCGCAGCCGCATCCTGATGTCCTGCTCGCGGGGCGGCTCGGGCGGCGGTCCGGCATCCTCGAACTTCTTGAAGCGGGTCTGCATCGCGTGGTAGCGGTTCGCCATGTCGGGGCTGTTCGCCGCCTGCTGCCGCATCCGCAGGACCAGCGCCTTCAGCCGGGCGTGCTCCTCCTCCCAGCGCCGCAGGAGCTCCTCGAAGCGCGCGAACCGCTCCTTGCGGGCCGCGTGGAAGGTACCGAAGCCGCCACCGTGCACCCACACGTCGGAACCCGCCGGGCTGGGCTCCACACTCACGATCTTCTCGGCGGCCCGCGAGAGCAGCTCCCGGTCGTGGGAGACGAAGAGCACCGTCTTACGGGTCTCCTTGAGCCTCTCCTCAAGCCACCGCTTTCCGGGAACGTCCAGATAGTTGTCCGGCTCGTCGAGCAGCAGCACCTCGTCCGGGCCCCTCAGCAGCGCCTCCAGGACCAGCCGCTTCTGCTCGCCCCCGCTGAGCGTCCGCACCTCACGCCACTGCGCCTTCTCGTACGGGACGCCGAGCGCGGCCGTCGTGCACATGTCCCACAGCGTCTCCGCCTCGTAGCCGCGCGCCTCGGCCCAGTCGCTCAGCGCCTGCGCGTACGCCATCTGCGCGGCCTCGTCGTCCACGGTGAGGATGCGCTCCTCCGCCGCGTCGACGGCCGCCGCCGCCTCCCTGATCCGGGGCTGGGCCACGGAGACCAGCAGGTCACGAACGGTGCGCTCGTCCCGCACGGAGCCCACGAACTGGGCCATCACGCCGAGCCCGCCGCTCACCGAGACCGAACCGCCGTGCGGCTGGAGCTCCCCGGCGAGCAGCCTCAGGAGGGTCGTCTTGCCCGCCCCGTTCGCGCCGACGAGGGCGACGACCGCACCGTCGGCCACCCGGAACGAGGCGTCGCCGAGCAGCACCCGCCCGTCCGGTAGGTAGTACTCCAGGTGGCCTGCTTCAAGATGTCCCATGACAGCATTGTCACGGCCCGTCGACCCCTGGCCCAACCGGTTTCTCCAGGCTCTAGGATTCGCCGCATGAGCTTTGGGCAAGGGGGGCCCTCCTGGGGGCCGGGAGACAGCGGGACTCCGGACTGGGCGGCGCTGGCGGAGGCGTCCGCCGCACGCGGCAGGCGCAGGAAGTGGCTGATGTTCGGCGGTGGGGCGCTGGCCACCGCGGTCGTGGCCGCGATCGTGGCCACCGCCGTCATCACGACCGACGGCGGCGGCGCCTCCGGGTCGGACAAGAACGCGAGCGAGCTGCCGGCCCCCACCGACCTGCCCTCGGAGAGCTCGGCGCCGGACCCCTCCTTCTCCTCGGTGGCACCACCGCCCCCGCCGGACCCGAAGGACTACATCGCCGACGAGAAGAAGGACAAGGCCCCGGTCACCGTCGACGCCTTCTTCCCCGGCAGGAAACTGACCATGGGCGACCGTGTCTACGCCAAGGGCGCCACCGCCCGTACGGCGAGCTGCGCCGCGACGACCCAGGGCGCCCTCGGCCCGATCCTCGACAGCAACGGCTGCGACCAGGTCATCCGCGCGACGTACAGCAAGGACGGCATCGCGGTCACCATCGGGCTCGCCGTCTTCGGCACCGAGGCGGAGGCCAAGAAGGCGGCCGAGGAGGCATCGGGCGGGATGGCGTCCCTCAGCGGTTCGGGAGTCCCCACCTTCTGCCGCGGCGGATCCGTCTGCCGGCGCACCGCCAACTCCTACGGCCGGTTCGCCTACTTCACGGTCGGCGGCTACACCAGCGGGAAGAACGTCACCACCACGGCCAAGGACGTGTACGCGGTCGGTGACGACCTGACCGACTTCACCTTCCGCCAGATCCGTCACCGCGGTGAGCTCCAGGCCTCGGCCGCAGCAGGAGCCCCCGCCGTCTGACCGTCCGTACGTCCCCCCACGCACCAGCCCCGTCCCTCCCCTCGACCGAGGACCCGTCGCCGTGCGTCTGACCACCCTCTTCACACTCCCGCGCGTCCTGCGCCACAGCGAGGCGATAGGCGCCGACCTCCCGCCGGACGAGGCCGTGGTCCTCGACGCCCCCGACCCGTCGTTGCGGGTGGCCCTCGCCGCCGCGGCGGCGGGTGACCACGGCCCGGCCGCCGAACTGCTCGCCGCCACCCGTGAGCACGCCCAGTGGGAGCGCAGGGACACCTGCGTCTCCCGCCTCGCACGCGCCTCGCTGCACCACCCCGGCTGGCTGGACAGCTGGCTGGAGGAGTCCCCGGAGAACCCCGACGCCGTGCTGGTCAAGGCCGACCAGTACATCTACGAGGCCTGGCAGATACGGACCGCGGCCCGGGCCAAGCACGTCGAGGCCGACCAGTTCCGGGCGTTCCACGCGGTGCTGCGCGACGCCGTGCCGGTGGTGTCCGCCGCCGCCGAGCTCAACCCTGACGACCCGGTCCCCTGGCGCATCGCGCTGACCCAGGCCCGGGGCATCCAGGCACCGCGCGACGTGTTCGACACGTACCTGGCCGAGGCGAACGCCCGCGACCCGCACCACGAGGGCTGCCACGTCCAGGCCCTCCAGTACCTCTGTGCCAAGTGGTACGGCTCGCACGAGGAGATGTTCGCCTTCGCCGAGCGCGCGGCGGACCAGGCGCCCCCCGGCTCACGCCTCCACGCACTGCCGCTCCAGGCGGTCGTGGAGTACCTGATCACTGACGAGGAGGGGCCCGACCCCGACCCGTACACCCCACGCGTCGAAGCGGCGGTGACCCGCGCGCAGGCCCTGTCGGAGAGCTACGCCCCGGGCGACCGGGAGGCCGCCGGCTTCCGCAACCACCTCGCCCTGGTCCTCTGGTCCATGAACCGCTACGAGGAGGCCCTCACGGCCTTCCGCAGCATCGGGGTGCACGCCACCACCTTCCCGTGGACCTACTTCGGCGACGCCCGCGCGGAGTTCCTGGAGGCCCGCTCCGACACCCGTGTCGAGCTGGCGATGAGGGTCCCCTTCTTCCACCGGCCCCCCGAGCCCCCGGCCGACGGCGCGGCCGGCTGGGAGCGCGAGCTGGCACCCCGGTCCGTCGCCATCGCCTCCACCGGCCCCACCGAGGTCGCCCACGCCGCCCTCATCTGCGGTCACAGCCTGCGGACAGCCCCGGCCGGCAGCCACCACACGTACGTCGAGATCATCCCGGACCCGGTACGCGGCACCCGCGCTGCCCTGCTCACCGAGGACCCCCTCACCTCGGCGGCCGACAACTTCACCACGGCCGAGGAGTGGCCCGCCCTGGTCCTGCACCGCACACCGGAGCGCAGCAGCTTCACCCTCCTGCACCGGGGCAAGCAGGTGGCGGACCACACCTGGGAGACCGCCGCCCCGGCGGCCGACCACGCCGAGGCGACCGCGACGGCCGCCGCGCTCGCCCGCGTCTACGGACTGACAGACCCGCGTCCCGTGGCCCACATCCTGCGGGCCGCCGGCGACCCCGCCCGCCACCAGGGCGAGCTCGTCGCCGCTCTGGGCCTCCCGCCGCTGCCCGCGGGATACGGCGGCGAGCAGGAGATCCTCGCGGGGCTCCCCGGTGCGCGGGTCCTGGCCCGCCGGGGGTTCCTCGCGGGCATGAGGGACACCATGACGACGAAGGACGGAGTCCACCCCGAGACCCCTCCCCCGGCCGAGCCCCACCCCGCCGGCTGGTGGGTCCTGAGCACACTGGCCCTGCTGGTCTTCACCGCGGCGGCCGTCTACGCCTGGTGGACCCCGGACATCGGCTGGTTCCGCTCCACCGTGTCGAGCGCCATCGCCCTGTACTGCGCGCACAGATACGTCCGCGCCCTGCGCCGCAGGCCGGTCAGCAGCAGCCCGCCCCCGGCAGCGTCCTGACGTTCCGGGCCTCCACGGCCCTGGCCCCCAGCAACGCGTCCGCCGGATAGGCCACTTCCTCCAGCGTCAGCCCGTGCGGCCGCACCACGTGCACCCCGGGATCACGCACCTTCGCCGCCAGCACCTCCGCCGGCCACCCGGCCGGCCGGCGCCCGTCCCCGACGAACAGCGCCGCGCCGATCAGCGCCCGCACCATGTTGTGGCAGAACGCGTCCGCCTGCACGGTCGCCGCCAGCACACCGGACTCCGGGTCCCGCACCCAGTGGAACTTCTGCAGCGTCCGGATGGTCGTGGCGCCCTCACGCTTCTTGCAGTACGCGGCGAAGTCGTGCTCCCCCGTCATCAGGGCTGCCGCCGCGTTCATCGCGTCCAGGTCCAACGGCCGGTCGTGCCACAGCACATGCCCCCGGGTCAGCGGGTCCACACCGCCCGGCCGGTCACCCACCCGGTACGTGTACCGCCGCCACAGGGCGGAGAACCGCGCGTTGAACCCGGCCGGGGCCTCGGCCGCCCGCCAGACGCGGATGTCCAGCGGCAGGCGCCCCGCCATCCGCCGCAGCAGCTTCTCCTCGTGCTCGGCCCACACCTCGGCCGGCAGGTCCACGTGCGCCACCTGCCCACGCGCGTGCACCCCCGCGTCGGTACGCCCGGCGACCGTCAGGTCGTACGTCACCGACGACCGCGTCACGGTGCGCAGGGCGTCCTCGATCTCGCCCTGCACGGTGCGCCTGCTGGTCTGCTTCGCCCAGCCGGAGAAATCCTTGCCGTCATAGGAAAGGTCCAGCCGTACCCGTACAAAGCCGGGCTCTGCCTCGTCACTCACCCGAAGATCCTCTCAGAACCGAACGGGCCCGCACCGCCCCGAAGGGTGATGCGGGCCCGTACCTGGGTCTCAGAACGCTCAGGCGTCCTTGGACTCCTCGGCGGCGGCGTCAGCCGGCTTGGCGTCCTCGACGGTCTCGGCCGGAGCCTCGTCCTTCTTGAGGGCGTCTTCCTTGACGGCGCGCTTCGTCGCTGCCTCGGCCTCACCGGTGGCGGCCTGCGCCACGGTCAGGGCCTCGACGAGCTCGATGACGGCCATCGGGGCGTTGTCGCCACGACGGTTGCCGATCTTGGTGATGCGGGTGTAACCACCGGGGCGGTTCTCGTACCGCGGGGCGATCTCGGTGAAGAGCGTGTGCACGATGCTCTTGTCCGTGATCGACTGCAGCACCAGGCGACGGTTGTGGATGTCGCCCTTCTTCGCCTTGGTGATGAAGCGCTCGGCGACCGGACGCAGGCGGCGGGCCTTGGCCTCGGTCGTGGTGATGCGGCCGTGCTCGAACAGCGACTTCGCGAGGTTGATGAGAAGAAGCTTCTCGTGCGCAGCGCTGCCGCCCAGACGGGCACCCTTGGCGGGCTGAGGCATGGTTTTTCTCCTTGTGTGCTGCACCGGCCGTATCAGGTACCGGTGTCAGTTCCCACGAGGCGGTCGCCCCGCGGAAGTCTCTGTCAGTACTGCTCGGTCTCCACGAAACCGGCGTCCGCGTCGTCGTCCGCGCCGAACGCGTCGGCGGCGGCCGTCGGGTCGAATCCGGGCGGGCTGTCCTTGAGCGCCAGGCCCATGCCGGCCAGCTTCGCCTTGACCTCGTCGATCGACTTGGCGCCGAAGTTGCGGATGTCGAGCAGGTCCGCCTCGGACCGGGCCACGAGCTCGCCCACCGAGTGGATGCCCTCGCGCTTGAGGCAGTTGTACGAACGGACCGTGAGCTCGAGCTCCTCGATCGGCAGCGCCAGATCGGCGGCGAGCGCGGCGTCCGTCGGGGACGGGCCCATGTCGATGCCCTCGGCGTCGATGTTGAGCTCGCGCGCCAGACCGAACAGCTCGACCAGGGTCTTACCGGCCGACGCCATGGCGTCACGGGGACGCATGGCCTGCTTGGTCTCGACGTCGACGATCAGCTTGTCGAAGTCGGTGCGCTGCTCGACACGGGTCGCCTCGACCTTGTACGTGACCTTGAGCACCGGCGAGTAGATGGAGTCGACCGGGATCCGGCCGATCTCCTGGCCCACCTGCTTGTTCTGGACGGCGGAGACGTAGCCGCGACCGCGCTCGACGGTCAGCTCCATCTCCAGCTTGCCCTTGCCGTTCAGCGTGGCCAGGACCAGGTCCGGGTTGTGGACCTCGACACCGGCCGGCGGGGCGATGTCAGCAGCGGTGACCAGGCCGGGGCCCTGCTTGCGCAGGTACATCACGACCGGCTCGTCGTGCTCCGAGGAGACGACCAGCTGCTTGATGTTGAGGATGAGGTCGGTCACGTCCTCCTTGACGCCCGGCACGGTGGTGAACTCGTGCAGGACACCGTCGATCCGGATGCTGGTGACAGCGGCACCGGGGATCGAGGAGAGGAGGGTACGACGCAGGGAGTTACCGAGGGTGTAACCGAAGCCCGGCTCCAGCGGCTCGATCACGAACCGGGAGCGGAACTCGTCGACGACCTCTTCGGTCAGCGACGGACGCTGAGCGATAAGCATGTTGCGATCCTTCAGTCGTGGGCACCCACTATTTGATGCCCGACAGATGAGACAAGGATACGGGCGGCACGCCCCCGAAGGGACATACCGCCCGCATCCAGCGCTACTGACGCACGACCGTCACCGGCCGTAGCGGATCAGACGCGGCGACGCTTCGGCGGACGGCAGCCGTTGTGCGGCGTCGGGGTGACGTCCTGGATCGAACCGACCTCGAGGCCCGTGGCCTGGAGGGAGCGGATCGCGGTCTCGCGGCCGGAGCCCGGACCCTTCACGAAGACGTCAACCTTGCGCATGCCGTGCTCCTGCGCGCGGCGGGCGGCCGACTCGGCGGCCATCTGCGCGGCGAAGGGGGTGGACTTGCGCGAGCCCTTGAAGCCGACGTGGCCGGCGGAGGCCCAGGAGATCACGTTGCCCGAGGGGTCCGTGATCGAGACGATGGTGTTGTTGAACGTGCTCTTGATGTGGGCGTGCCCGTGAGCGACGTTCTTCTTTTCCTTGCGACGCACCTTCTTGGCTGCGCCCTGACGACCCTTGGGGGGCATGTCTTGACTCCAGATGGAGAGGGGAGGTGATCGGTCCTACAGCGAAGACCGCTGGTTTCCGCGAAGATCCGGTGGCCCGGACATCCGCAGTACGTCCGCTGAGGACTACTTCTTGCCCGGCTTCTTCTTACCGGCGATGGCGCGACGCGGGCCCTTGCGGGTACGCGCGTTCGTGCTGGTGCGCTGACCGTGGACCGGCAGACCGCGACGGTGCCGGATGCCCTGGTAGCAGCCGATCTCGATCTTGCGGCGAATGTCGCCCTGGATCTCGCGGCGAAGGTCACCCTCGGTGCGGAGGTTGGCGTCCACGTACTCGCGGATCTTGACCAGGTCCTCTTCGGCCAGGTCACGAACGCGGGTGTTGGGGTTCACGCCGGTGGTGGCGAGGATCTCCTTGGACCGGGTACGCCCGATGCCGAAGACGTAGGTGAGGGCAACCTCCACGCGCTTTTCGCGCGGGATGTCAACACCTGAAACGCGTGCCATTCAATGGCTCCAGTTGTTATTTCGGGGGTCTTCCGCAGCACCACTCCCGAACGCCGACCCCGCCCGCATGGGCCGGAGTGGTACGTCCGGGTCCCCGGCCCCCGCCGGAGGTGTCGTCAGCCGAAGCTTGGACGGGTACTGCGTATGTACGTTTACGTGCGTCGCGCGAAGAGCTGCGAGATGCAGGTGGTCGTGCGTCAGCCCTGGCGCTGCTTGTGGCGCAGGTTGTCGCAGATGACCATGACCCGGCCGTGACGGCGGATCACCTTGCACTTGTCGCAGATCTTCTTGACGCTCGGCTTGACCTTCATGGGATGTCAGGTTCTCCGGGTCAGTGCCCACACCACGCCGAAACGGGATGGCGGCAAGATCTACTTGTACCGGTAGACGATCCGGCCACGCGTCAGGTCGTACGGAGACAGCTCCACCACGACCCGGTCATCCGGGAGGATACGGATGTAGTGCATCCGCATCTTGCCGCTGATGTGCGCGAGGACCTTGTGACCGTTCTGGAGCTCCACCCTGAACATCGCGTTCGGGAGGGACTCGATCACGGTGCCCTCAATTTCGATGGCACCTTGCTTCTTGGCCACGCTTCGCCTTTCGAATCGGCTACCTTGATCGACTACCGCACCGCCGCATGAAGACACACGGATGCACGAGAGCCGACGAGTCAGTCTACGTCAGCGGACTCCAAAAGACGAATCCGTCAAGTTTGCCCACTTCAACTGATCCTTAGACGCGGATCAGCCGGACAGTCCTGGTGAGCGTCAGGCATCGAGTTGCCCCCCGCCCTCAGGCGAGCGGGTCCGGCGCCGGCTCGACGCCGTACGGGGCGAGCCTCTCCCGACCGCAGTCCGGGGCGGTCAGGACCAGCGGCCCCTGCTCCGTGAGGGCGATCGAGTGCTCCCAGTGCGAGGACCAGGTGCCGTCGGTCGTGAGGACGGTCCACTCGTCGGAGAGGACCTTCGTCCGCGCCGTGCCCAGTGAGACCATCGGCTCGATCGCCAGGCAGACGCCCGGGACCAGCTTGATGCCCTTGCCGCGCTTGCGGGAGACGTAGTTCAGCAGGTGCGGGTCCATGTGCATCTCGGTGCCGATGCCGTGGCCGCCGTAGTCCTCGATGATCCCGTACTTACCGGTCGCCGGACGGGGCTGGCGGCGGATGTAGGACTCGATGGCCTTCGAGATGTCGACGAGCCGGTTGTTCACCTTCATCGCGGCGATACCGGCCCACATGGACTCCTCGGTCACCCGGGAGAGTTCGACGAGCTCCGGAGCGTGACCGGTGCCCACGAAGGCGGTGTACGCCGCGTCGCCGTGCCAGCCGTCGATGATCGCGCCGGCGTCGATCGAGATGATGTCGCCGTCCTTGAGGACGGTCTTCTCGTCCGGGATGCCATGCACCACGACGTCGTTGACCGAGGTGCAGATCGTCGCGGGGAACCCGCCGTAGCCCAGGAAGTTCGACTTCGCGCCGTGATCGGCGATGACCTTGCGTGCGACCTCGTCGAGGTCCTTCGTGGTGGAGCCGGGGACGGCCGCCTCGCGCGTCGCGGCGTGAATGGCAGCGACCACCAGGCCCGCCTCGCGCATCTTCGCGATCTGCTCGGGGGTCTTGATCTGCACCATCGCTGGGCGCCTTTCTGCATGCGGAGGGGGAACGCGGGCCGTACTCCACGATACGGCGAGAAAACAGTCGGCCGCGACGCCCGAAGGCGCCGCGGCCGGCTGCGGTGACAGGACGGAGGAGACTCAGCCCGCGTCGGGCTTGAGGGCCTCCATGGCCCGGTCGGTCACGTCGGTGACCTTGCCGAGCGCGGAGATCGTCACGACCAGGCCCTGGGACCGGTAGTAGTCGATGATCGGCTCCGTCTGCGTGTGGTAGACCTCGAGACGGGTACGGACCGTCTCCTCGGTGTCGTCGTCCCGCTGGTACAGCTCACCACCGCAGACGTCGCAGACGCCCTCGGCCTTCGGCGGGTTGTACGTCACGTGGAAGACGTGCGCGCTGTCGTTACGGCAGATGCGGCGGCCCGCGATCCGCTTGACCACCTCGTCCTCGGGGACCTCGAGGTCAAGAACCGCGTCGAGCTTGACGCCCTCACCGACGAGCATCTCGTCGAGCGCAGCGGCCTGCCCCACGTTGCGGGGGAAGCCGTCCAGAAGGAAACCGTTCTCGGCATCCGACTGCGCCATGCGGTCCTTGGCCATCGCGATGGTGACTTCGTCCGGCACCAGCTGTCCCGCGTCCATGTAGGCGCGGGCCTGCTTGCCAAGGTCCGTGCCCTGGCTGATGTTGGCGCGGAAGAGGTCGCCCGTGGAGATGTGCGGAATCGAAAGATTCTTGGCAAGGAACGCGGCCTGCGTTCCCTTGCCGGCACCGGGCGGCCCGACGAGGACGATTCGCATCAGCGGAGGAACCCTTCGTAATTGCGCTGCTGGAGCTGACTCTCGATCTGCTTCACGGTCTCCAGACCCACACCCACGATGATCAGGATGCTCGTCCCGCCGAACGGGAAGTTCTGGTTAGCACCGCCGAAGCCTGCCAACGCCATCGTCGGCACCAGAGCGATCAGACCCAGGTACAGCGAGCCCGGCCAAGTGATCCGGTTGAGCACGTAGCTCAGGTACTCGGCAGTAGGCCGACCTGCCCGGATACCCGGGATGAAGCCACCATACTTCTTCATGTTGTCCGCGACTTCCTCGGGGTTGAACGAGATCGCCACGTAGAAGAAGGCGAAGAACACGATCAACAGGAAGTACGTCGCGATGTAGTACGGGTGGTCGCCCTTGACGAAGTGGTCCTGAATCCAGGTCGCCCAGCCCGCGGTGGAGTTGGAGAACTGAACGATTAGAGCAGGAATGTAGAGCAGCGAAGAAGCGAAGATGACCGGAATCACACCGGCTTGGTTCACCTTCAGCGGGATGTAAGTGGACGTACCGCCGTACGACCGGCGTCCGATCATCCGCTTCGCGTACTGCACCGGCACCCGTCGCTGGGCCTGCTCGACGAAGACGACGAGGGCGACCATCACGAAGCCGATGAGGATGACCGTGATGAACTCGATCCAGCCGTCGGCCAGCTTGCCGCTCTCCTTGATGGCCCACAGCGCGCCGGGGAAGCTCGCGGCGATCGAGATGAACATCAGGATCGACATGCCGTTGCCGATGCCGCGGTCGGTGACGAGCTCACCGAGCCACATGACGGCGGCGGTGCCGGCCGTCATGGTGATCACCATGACGACGGTCGTGAAGATCGACTGGTTCGGGACGATCTGGTCGGCGACCGGGCAGCCGCTGAACAGCGCCCCGCTACGGGCGGTTGCCACCAGGCCGGTGCCCTGGAGGATGGCCAGCGCCACGGTCAGATAACGCGTGTACTGCGTGATCTTGGCCGTGCCCGACTGCCCCTCCTTCTTCAGGGCCTCGAGTCGGGGGATGACGACGGTCAGCAGCTGAAGAATGATGCTGGCCGTGATGTACGGCATGATTCCGAGCGCGAAGATCGTGATCTGCAGCAGTGCACCACCGCTGAACATGTTCACCAGACCGAAGAGGCTGTTGTTGCCCTTGCTTGCCTGATCAACACAAATCTGGACGTTCTCGTAGCTCACCCCCGGTACGGGAATGTGCGCACCGAGACGGTAGAGCACGATGATGCCGAGCGTGAAGAGCAGCTTCTTGCGCAGGTCGGGCGTCTTGAACGCCCGGGCGAACGCGGTGAGCACGGTGCCTCCTGCGACCCCCGCGCAAAAGCGTGAGGTGACGGTCTTGAGGATCGACGATTACGTAACAGCCAAAGGACCCCGGGCTCTTGCCCAGGACTTACCACAGCAACAGTGCACGCCACCTTACCGGCGTACATGCTCCCCTAGGAACGACCAACCGGGGATGCCCCAAATGAGAGGCATCCCCGGTCGGGTGTTCAGGCCACAGCCTTGTCCGAATTGTCTCAGACGAGTTCGGTGACGGTGCCGCCCGCGGCGGCGATCTTCTCCTTGGCGGAGCCGGAGACGGCGTCAACCGAAACCTGCAGCGCCACGGAGATCTCGCCCTGTCCGAGGACCTTGACGAGGTGGTTGTTGCGCACAGCGCCCTTGGCGACCAGATCGGCCACCGTGACCTCTCCACCCTCGGGGTAGAGCGTCGCGAGCTTGTCCAGGTTCACGACCTGGTACTCCGTGCGGAACGGGTTCTTGAAGCCCTTGAGCTTCGGGAGACGCATGTGGAGGGGCATCTGCCCGCCCTCGAAGCGCTCCGGAACCTGGTAACGAGCCTTCGTACCCTTGGTACCACGGCCTGCGGTCTTACCCTTGGACGCCTCACCACGACCCACACGGGTCTTGGCGGTCTTGGCGCCCGGGGCAGGCCGGAGGTTGTGGGCCTTCAGCGGGTTGTTCTCCGCCATATCAGTCAACCTCCTCAACCGTCACGAGGTGGCGGACGGTCTGAACCATTCCGCGGAACTCGGGGCGGTCCTCCTTGACAACCGAGTCGTTCAGGCGCTTGAGCCCGAGCGAACGCAGGGTGTCACGGTGGTTCTGCTTGCTGCCGATGAACGACTTCGTCTGCGTGATCTTGAGGCGAGCCATTACGCACCCGCTCCCGCACGAGCACGGAGCAGAGCCGCGGGGGCGACGTCCTCGAGGGGCAGACCACGGCGAGCCGCGATCTCCTCGGGACGCTGCAGGCCCTGGAGGGCCGCCACGGTCGCGTGCACGATGTTGATCGGGTTCGAAGAACCGAGCGACTTCGACAGGATGTCGTGAACGCCGGCGCACTCCAGAACGGCGCGCACCGGGCCACCCGCGATCACACCGGTACCGGGGGAAGCAGGCTTGAGCAGAACGACGCCCGCAGCCTTCTCGCCCTGGATCGGGTGAGGGATGGTGCCCTGGATACGCGGGACCTTGAAGAAGCTCTTCTTGGCTTCCTCGACGCCCTTGGCGATGGCCGCGGGAACTTCCTTGGCCTTGCCGTATCCGACACCGACGGTGCCGTCACCATCGCCCACCACGACCAGCGCGGTGAAGCTGAAGCGACGACCACCCTTCACTACCTTGGCGACGCGGTTGATCGCGACGACGCGCTCGACGTACGCGGTCTTCTCGGCGGCTGCGCCACCGTCACGGCCCTTCCGGTCCCGCCGCTCGCCGCCACCGGCACCGCTTCCGCGGCGCTGGGGTCCAGCCATTGGATTTACCTCTCTCTGTTACGTCCGCTGTGCGTTGGAACCGGGGCTTAGAACTTCAGCCCGGCTTCACGGGCGGCGTCAGCCAGAGCGGCAATCCGCCCGGCGTACTGGTTACCACCGCGGTCAAACACGACGGCCTCGACGCCTGCGGCCTTGGCACGCTCGGCGACCAGGGCGCCGACCTGCTTGGCCTGGGCGCTCTTGTCACCCTCCGCACCACGGATCGACGTGTCCAGGGTCGACGCCGACGCGAGCGTGTGGCCCGCGATGTCGTCGATGACCTGGGCGACGATGTGACGGTTGGAACGCGTCACAACCAGGCGCGGCCGCTCCGGCGAACCGGAGATGTGCTTGCGCACGCGGATGTGGCGGCGCTTGAGGGCGGCACGCTTGTACGCGTCGCCCTTGGCGATCTTTACACCGTATGCCATGGCTTACTTACCCGCCTTTCCGACCTTGCGGCGGATAACCTCGCCGGCGTACTTGACGCCCTTGGCCTTGTACGGGTCAGGCTTCCGCAGCTTGCGGATCTTCGCCGAGACCTCGCCGACCTTCTGCTTGTCGATGCCCTCGACACTGAACTTCGTGGGCGACTCGACCTTGAAGGTGATGCCCTCGGGGGCCTCGATGAGGATCGGGTGGCTGTAGCCCAGGGCGAACTCCAGGTTGGAGCCCTTCGCCTGGACGCGGTAACCGACACCGCTGATCTCGAGCGCCTTGCTGTATCCCGCGGTCACGCCGGTGATCATGTTCGCCACCAGCGTGCGGGACAGGCCGTGGAGGGCCTTGTTCTGACGCTCGTCGTTCGGACGGACGACGTTGAGCACGCCGTCAGCGTCCTTGGTGACCTCGATCGGCGCTGCGACGGTGTGCGAGAGGGAACCCTTGGGGCCCTTCACCGCGACCGTGCGGCCATCGATGGTGACGTCCACACCGGCGGGAACCTGGATGGGGAGCTTGCCGATTCGCGACATGAGCTTTTCCTCCGTTCCCGACTACCAGACGTAGGCGAGGACTTCCCCACCTACGCCCTTCTTGCTGGCCTGCTGGCCGGTCAGGAGACCGTGGGACGTGGAGATGATCGCCACGCCCAGGCCGCCGAGAACCTTCGGCAGATTGGTGGACTTTGCGTATACACGCAGACCCGGCTTCGAAATGCGCTTGATGCCGGCAATCGAACGCTCGCGGTTCGGCCCGAACTTCAGCTCGAGAACGAGGCTCTTGCCGACCTCGGCGTCCTCGACCTTCCAGCCGGTGATGAAGCCCTCCTGCTGGAGGATCTCCGCGATGTGCGACTTGATCTTGCTGTGCGGCATTGCGACATCGTCGTGATACGCCGAGTTCGCGTTGCGCAGACGCGTGAGCATGTCTGCGATGGGATCAGTCATGGTCATGAGTTGGCCTTCGGCCTCTCTCGCCGGGGTTTCCTGTATGCGCCATCCCTCTCCCCACTCAGTGGCGGGACGGGTGCGGTGCGGGGACCTACGGCGTAGTAAGTCGGTCAGGGCGGCAGGCGCCCAACCCTTCAAGCCTACGGCATGAAGAGCGGGGCTCCTGCCGACCGGATACTTACCGAGAGCTTTCTGGTTCTCCGACGCCCCTGAGGGCGAAGAAGAGTTACCAGGAGCTCTTGGTCACGCCCGGCAGCTCGCCACGGTGGGCCATCTCACGAAGGCACACGCGGCACAGGCCGAACTTGCGGTAGACGGAGTGGGGCCGGCCGCAGCGCTGGCAGCGGGTGTACCCGCGCACGCCGAACTTCGGCTTACGGGCGGCCTTAGCGATCAGAGCCTTCTTCGCCACGGTCAGTTCTCCTTGAACGGGAAGCCGAGGTGACGAAGCAGGGCACGACCCTCGTCGTCGTTGGTCGCCGTGGTGACCACGGTGATGTCCATGCCCCGGACCCGGTCGATCTTGTCCTGGTCGATCTCGTGGAACATGACCTGCTCCGTGAGACCGAAGGTGTAGTTGCCACGGCCGTCGAACTGCTTCGGCGACAGGCCACGGAAGTCACGGATACGCGGAAGCGCGAGCGACAGCGTACGGTCCAGGAACTCCCACATGCGGTCACCACGGAGGGTGACGTGGCAGCCGATCGGCTGCCCCTCGCGCAGCTTGAACTGCGCGATCGACTTGCGGGCCTTCGTGACGGCCGGCTTCTGGCCCGTGATCGTGGTGAGGTCCTTGACGGCCCCGTCGATCAGCTTGGAGTCGCGGGCGGCGTCGCCCACACCCATGTTGACCACGATCTTGACCAGACCGGGAACCTGCATGACGTTCTCGTAAGAGAACTCCTCACGCAGCTTGCCGGCGATTTCCTCGCGGTAGCGCGTCTTGAGACGCGGCGCAGTGGTGGTCGTCATCAGATGTCCTCACCGGTCCGCTTGGCAACGCGGATCTTCTTGCCCTCGTCGTCAAAGCGGTAGCCGACGCGGGTGACGACCTTGTTGCCGTCCTTCTCCACCACCAGCTGTACGTTGCTGACGTGGATCGGGGCCTCGGTGGTGACAATGCCACCCGTCTGCGAACCGCGAGCCGTCTGACCGGCCTTGGTGTGCTTCTTGACCCGGTTGACACCCTCGACGAGGACGCGGTCCTGAGCGGGGAAGGCAACGATGACCTTGCCCTGCTTGCCCTTGTCCTTACCGGTGATGACCTGAACCAGGTCGCCCTTCTTGATCTTCATGCTTACAGCACCTCCGGCGCGAGCGAGATGATCTTCATGAACTTCTTCTCGCGCAGCTCACGGCCCACCGGGCCGAAGATACGGGTGCCGCGGGGGTCGCCGTCGTTCTTGAGAATGACAGCGGCGTTCTCGTCGAAGCGGATGTACGAGCCATCCGGGCGACGGCGCTCCTTGACGGTGCGAACGATGACGGCCTTGACGACGTCACCCTTCTTCACGTTGCCACCGGGGATCGCGTCCTTGACGGTGGCGACGATGACGTCACCGATGCCCGCGTAGCGGCGACCCGAGCCACCGAGAACACGGATGGTGAGAATTTCCTTCGCACCCGTGTTGTCGGCGACGCGCAGTCGCGACTCCTGCTGGATCACGTCTATCTCCTGATCGTCTGCCGGTTCCCGGCGGGGGCGCCGATGAAGGTGCCCCCGCCGAGCCTGGCGGAACTTGCCTGCGGGGAATGCCCCTCAGGAATTACTTGGCCTTCTCGAGGATCTCGACGATGCGCCAGCGCTTCGTCGCGGACAGCGGACGCGTCTCCATGATGATGACGCGGTCGCCGACGCCTGCGGCGTTCTGCTCGTCGTGGGCCTTGAGCTTGTTCGTACGGCGGATGACCTTGCCGTACAGCGCGTGCTTGACGCGGTCCTCGACAGCGACGACGACGGTCTTGTCCATCTTGTCGCTGACGACCAGACCCTCACGGGTCTTGCGGAAACCGCGGTCAGTGTTCGTCTCAGTCACAGTCTTCTCGCTCATCAGACGCTCTCCACCGTCTCGATGCCCAGCTCGCGCTCGCGCATCAGGGTGTAGATCCGGGCGATGTCCTTACGGACGGACTTGAGCCGACCGTGGTTCTCGAGCTGTCCGGTCGCCGCCTGGAAGCGGAGGTTGAACAGCTCTTCCTTGGCCTCGCGGAGCTTGTCGAGAAGCTCCTCGCCGCCCAGCTCGCGCAGCTCGGACGCCTTGGTACCGGCCGACATCACGACTCACCTGCCTCGCGCCGAACGATCCGGCACTTCATCGGAAGCTTGTGAGCAGCGCGGGTGAGCGCCTCACGAGCAATCTTCTCGTTCGGGTAGGACAGCTCGAACATCACCCGACCGGGCTTGACGTTCGCGATCCACCACTCGGGAGAACCCTTACCGGAACCCATGCGGGTCTCGGCAGGCTTCTTCGTCAGGGGGCGGTCCGGGTAGATGTTGATCCAGACCTTGCCGCCACGCTTGATGTGGCGGGTCATCGCGATACGAGCTGCCTCGATCTGGCGGTTCGTCACGTACGCCGGGGACAGCGCCTGGATGCCGTACTCGCCGAACGCAACCTGCGTGCCACCCTTGGACATACCGCTGCGCTTCGGGTGGTGCTGCTTGCGGTGCTTGACCCTACGGGGGATCAGCATTTCGGTCAGGCCTCCGTTCCGGTGCTCTCAGCCGGAGCAGCGGCGGCGGGAGCGTCGGCCTTGGGGGCCTCCGCTGCCGGCGCGGACTGCTGCGGCTTGCGGCCGCGACCGCCGCGCTCGCCACCACGGCCACCACGGCCGGCCGGGCGGTCAGCGCCGCCACGAGCCGGTCGGTTGCCGGCGCGAGCCGCTGCGTTCTCGGCGCGGACCTCGGCGATGTTCTTGACGTCGCCCTTGTAGATCCAGACCTTCACGCCGATGCGGCCGAAGGTCGTCTTGGCCTCGAAGAAGCCGTAGTCGACGTTCGCACGGAGCGTGTGCAGGGGCACGCGGCCCTCGCGGTAGAACTCCGAGCGGGACATCTCGGCGCCGCCGAGGCGGCCACCGCACTGGATCTTGATGCCCTTTGCGCCCGCCTTCATCGTGCTCTGCATGCTCTTACGCATGGCACGACGGAAGGAGACACGGGAGGAGAGCTGCTCGGCGACGGCCTGAGCCACCAGCTGAGCGTCCACCTCGGGGTTCTTGACCTCGAGGATGTTCAGCTGGACCTGCTTGCCGGTCAGCTTCTCCAGCTCGCCACGGATGCGGTCGGCCTCGGCGCCACGGCGACCGATGACGATGCCCGGGCGGGCGGTGTGGATGTCAACGCGGACGCGGTCGCGGGTGCGCTCGATCTCTACCTTCGAGATGCCGGCCCGCTCCATGCCCTTCGTCATCATGCGACGAATGGCGACGTCTTCCTTGACGTAGTCCTTGTACAGCTTGTCGGCGTACCAACGGGACTTGAAGTCCGTGGTAATGCCGAGCCGGAACCCGTGCGGGTTTACCTTCTGGCCCATTACCGGGTTCCTTCCTTGCTGCTGACGACCACGGTGATGTGGCTGGTCCGCTTACGGATCCGGTAGGCACGGCCCTGAGCACGCGGACGGAACCGCTTCAGGGTCGGGCCCTCGTCCACGTACGCCTCGCTGATGACCAGCGAAGAGGCGTCAGGGTGGTCGTAGTTGTGTGCAGCGTTGGCGATGGCGCTGTCAAGCACCTTGCCAACCGGCACGCTCGCGGCCTGCGGGGCGAAACGCAGGACCGCCTGAGCCTCCGTGGCATCCATGCCACGGATGAGGTCCACCACTCGGCGGGCCTTCATGGGCGTGACGCGGATGTACCGCGCCTGGGCCCTGGCTTCCATGGTTGTCCCTTCGGTGTGAGTCATAGTCGTTTCCACCCCGCGCTAGCGGCGCTTCGACTTCCGGTCGTCCTTGACGTGGCCGCGGAAGGTGCGAGTCGGCGAGAACTCGCCGAGCTTGTGGCCGACCATCGACTCGGTGACGAACACCGGGACGTGGATCTTGCCGTTGTGCACCGCGATGGTGTGACCCAGCATGGCCGGGATGATCATCGAGCGACGGGACCAGGTCTTGATGACGTTCTTGGTGCCAGCTTCGTTCTGGACGTCCACCTTCTTGACGAGGTGGCCGTCGACGAAGGGCCCCTTCTTGAGACTGCGCGGCATCTAAACCCGCTCCTAGCGCTTCTTGTTCGTCTTGCGGCGGCGGACGATGTACTTGCTCGATGCCTTCTTCGGCGAGCGAGTACGACCCTCCTTCTGACCCCACGGCGAGACCGGGTGACGTCCACCGGAGGTCTTGCCTTCACCACCACCGTGCGGGTGGTCAACCGGGTTCATCGCGACACCGCGGACGGTCGGGCGGACGCCCTTCCAGCGCATGCGGCCGGCCTTGCCCCAGTTGATGTTCGACTGCTCGGCGTTGCCGACCTCACCGATCGTGGCGCGGCAGCGGGCGTCGACCAGCCGGATCTCTCCGGACGGCATACGAAGGTGGGCCATCGTGCCCTCCTTCGCCAGCAGCTGCACGGAGGCACCCGCGGAACGGGCGAACTTCGCGCCGCCGCCGGGCCGCAGCTCGATGGCGTGGATGGTCGTACCGACCGGGATGTTGCGCAGCGCCAGGTTGTTGCCCGGCTTGATGTCGGCGCCCGGACCGTTCTCGACGCGGTCACCCTGCGACAGACCACGGGGGGCGACGATGTAACGCTTCTCGCCGTCCGCGTAGTGCAGCAGCGCGATGCGCGCGGTGCGGTTCGGGTCGTACTCGATGTGCGCGACCTTGGCCGGCACGCCGTCCTTGTCGTGACGACGGAAGTCGATCACGCGGTAGGCGCGCTTGTGGCCACCACCCTGGTGGCGAACGGTCACACGACCGGCGTTGTTACGGCCGCCCTTGCTGTGCAGGGGGCGGACCAGCGACTTCTCCGGCGTGGACCGCGTGATCTCGACAAAGTCGGCGACGCTGGAGCCACGACGGCCCGGGGTCGTCGGCTTGTACTTGCGGATACCCATTTCTCAGTCCTCGTCCGATTCCGGACGACTCGACCTCCGTCAGGAGGTCGGGCCGCCGAAGATGTCGATACGGTCGCCCTCGGCGAGGGTCACGATGGCGCGCTTCGTGTCGGCGCGCTTGCCGAAACCGGTCTTGGTGCGCTTGCGCTTACCCTGCCGGTTGATCGTGTTGACCCCGGTGACCTTGACCGAGAAGACCGCTTCCACGGCCTGCTTGATCTGGGTCTTGTTGGAGCCGGGCGCGACGATGAACGTGTACTTGTTCTCGTCGAGCAGCGCGTAGCTCTTCTCGGACACGACCGGCTTGACGAGAACGTCGCGCGGGTCCGAGTAGGTCTTGCTCGTGATGGTCGAGCTGGTGACGGTCGCCTCACTCATCAGGCGGCGCTCCCTTCGGTCTCAGCGGTCTGGGGGCCAGACACGAAGGACTCGAAAGCGGCCTGGGTGAAGACCACGTCGTCAGAGACGATCACGTCGTACGTGTTCAGCTGGCCCGGCTCCAGGATGTGCACCTGGGGCAGGTTGCGCGCGGACAGCCACGCGGCCTCGTCGGCACGCTCGACGACCAGGAGCAGGTTGCTGCGCTCCGAGATCTTGCCGAGCAGCGTCTTGACGGCCTTGGTGGAGATCCCGCTCTCGACCACGCCGGTGACGACGTGGATGCGGGAGTGACGCGCCCGGTCCGAGAGGGCACCGCGCAGGGCGGCGGCCTTCATCTTCTTCGGGGTGCGCTGCGAGTAGTCACGCGGCTTGGGGCCGTGCACGACGCCACCGCCGACGAACTGCGGCGCACGGGTCGAACCCTGACGGGCGCGGCCGGTGCCCTTCTGGCGGTACGGCTTGCGGCCACCACCGCGGACTTCACCGCGGCGCTTGGTCGAGTGCGTGCCCTGACGGGCAGCTGCCAGCTGGGCGACGACGACCTGGTGGATCAGCGGAACGCTGGTCTTCGCGTCGAAGATCTCCGCGGGGAGCTCGACGGTACCGGCCTTGTCGCCTGCCGGCGAAAGGATGTCAATGGTGCTCATTACCTCAAGCCCCCTTGGCCGCGGTACGGACCAGGACGAGGCCGCCGTTCGGACCGGGGACCGCGCCCTTGATGAGCAGCAGACCCTTCTCCGCGTCAACCGCGTGGATGGTCAGGTTCTGGGTGGTGACACGCTCGTTGCCCATACGGCCGGCCATGCGCATGCCCTTGAAGACACGCCCAGGGGTGGCACAGCCACCGATCGAACCGGGGGAACGGTGCTTGCGCTGGACGCCGTGGCCGGCGCCGAGGCCCTTGAAGTTGTGACGCTTCATGACACCGGCGAAGCCCTTGCCCTTGCTCTTGCCCGTGACGTCAACCTTGACGCCGGACTCGAACACCTCGGCAGTGACCTCCTGGCCCAGCGTGTACTCGCTGGCGTCAGGGGTGCGGAGCTCCACCAGGTGGCGGCGCGGGGTCACGTCGGCCTTGGCGAAGTGGCCCTTGAGGGGCTTGTTCACCTTGCGCGGGTCGATCTCGCCGAAGGCGATCTGGACCGACTCGTAGCCGTCGCTGTCGTTCGTACGCACCTGCGTCACGACGCACGGCCCGGCCTTGACGACGGTCACCGGGACAACCCGGTTGTTCTCGTCCCAGACCTGGGTCATGCCGAGCTTCTCGCCCAGGACGCCCTTGATGTTCTTGCTCATCTCGGCCCGTCCCCTCAGAGCTTGATCTCGATGTCGACGCCCGCCGGGAGGTCGAGGCGCATCAGCGAGTCAACCGTCTTCGGCGTGGGGTCGAGGATGTCGATGAGGCGCTTGTGCGTGCGCATCTCGAAGTGCTCGCGAGAGTCCTTGTACTTGTGCGGCGACTTGATGACGCAGTACACGTTCTTCTCAGTGGGCAGCGGCACCGGGCCCGCGACCGACGCACCAGTGCGCGTCACCGTCTCGACGATCTTCTTCGCCGAGGAGTCGATGACCTCGTGGTCGTAGGCCTTGAGCCGGATGCGGATCTTCTGTCCCGCCATGGCTACTAGTAGTCCTGTCTCTCAATAACGCTCTGGAACCCGGGAGTTCTCGTAACTCCGCCTCCGACCCACGCGGTCGGGCGTGTCGCATCCCCTCTACGAAGATCTCCCGAAGGATTTCCCAACCAAGGGGGTGCGGGCCGAAACCGCGCTACCGGGGGCGAAACCCCACCGGGTGCCTGGTCGGCGCCCCACTGACGCTTCCCGAAAGATTCCCGTACGTCCGACCCTGGAGGTCGACGAGTACTGTGGGACTCGCTTCCGGTCCTCCCGGCGGGAGGCGCGCAGCATTGACACTCAACCGAGCAACCTGGCTAGTGTGCCACACGGCTCATGGGCCTGGCCAATCGGCCGGGGATCTTACCCCCTGCGGGGGATGACTCAAACGCGGGCGCGCTTCAGCAGCGCCCGCTCGCTTTCCGTAGCGTCTCGGCGTTCACGCCGAGGTCAGCGGCAACCGACTTGATCGTTGCTCCCGGCCGTTCTCCTGGACCATCAAGATCCAAGTCTCTCCGGTGCCCAGAATCCGGGGTCAGAGCCCGCCCGTCATGACGTCCGCGGCTTGCCGGGGACACGCGGCCGGCATGCCGCGGGGTGTCACTTCACCGGCGAGGTAACTGTCGAGGGCCTTCCGTCGTTGTGCCAGGCGCAGCTCCTGCCGGGCAAGTTCGTCACGAACCTCGCGGACACGAGTGAGGAGTGCTGAGCATTCCGCTTCCGTGCGTGTGTGTCCGGCCGTCGGAAGGCTGTCGCGGATGACCTGCGAGGACAGGCCCGCGCTGAACAGGTCTTGGATGAAGGCGACTCGCTCCACTGCGTCCGGCTCGTACTCCCGGTAGGTGTTGGCTGTACGGCGGCTTCGCAGCAGGCCCTGTTGCTCGTAGTAGCGCAGGGAGCGACTGCTCACGCCCGTGGCCGCGCTGAGTTCACCGATCCGCACCGCGCTTCTCCGAACATCTCCGCTGTTGACCTTGACACTGATGTCAGAGTTTAGCGTTCCGAGCATGACCACCGCACCGCAGAGGCCGTATGGGCCGAGGTCGCCGGCACCGGCGTGCGGGTCGTGGCCGTCGCCCCGGGCCCCACCGCCACTCCGATGAACGCGGCGGCGTCGCCACTGCGCAAACGTCAGTCCGTAGACGTGGCCCACACCGCTCTGGCCGCCCTGAGCCGGCGGCGGCCCGCCGTTGTCGACGGTGGTGGCAACGTTCTGCAGATCTTCATCTTCAGCAGGCTGTTACCGGCCGGAATCGCCTCCCGTGTCGGGAAACGAATGATCGAATCCACAATTCTCCATGACTGACACGCGACCGCTGCCTATCTCCTTCGCGAAAGAGGAACAACATGCCCGAACCGATCATGACGACAGCCCATGAGCTGGGCGGTCTGCGCGAGCGCCGCGTTCTCGTCACCGGTGGCAGCAAAGGAATCGGGCGCGCCGTCGCCTCCCGGCTCACAGCAGTCGGCGCGACGGTCGTCGCGGCAGCCAGAAAAGATCCCGGGAACCTGCCGCCCGCAGTGCATTTCGTCTCAGCCGACCTCAGCACAGCAGACGGCTGCGCCGAGTTGGTCACAGCCGCGACCGATCTGCTCGGCGGTATCGACGTACTGATCAACAACGCCGGTGCCGGTACCGCACCACCCGACGGACTACTGTCGGCATCTGACGACATCTGGGAACAGGCACTCCAGCTCAACCTGCTGGCTTCGGTCCGCCTGGACCGCGCGGTGCTCCCCGAGATGATCGCACGAGGCAGCGGCGCGATCATCCACGTCACCTCGGTGGGCGCCTACCTCCCGATCGGCCCCGACGCCCCCTACCAGGCAGCGAAGGCGGCGCTGTCGACCTACAGCAAAGCGCTGGCCAACGAATTCGCCGGGCGCGGTGTCCGGGTCAACAGGATTTCCCCTGGCCTGATTGCCAATGAAGCGATTTCCGCACTGCTCGCACAATCCGCCCTCGGCGCCCCCGACGACCCCACTGCGCAGATGCTTGAAGAATGGGTCGGCGGCATACCCCTGGGACGTCCAGGGCAACCTGCCGAGGTCGCCGACCTGGTCACTTTCCTGGTTTCCGACCAAGCCGCGTGGATCACCGGCTCGGACTTCCGTATCGACGGCGGCTCATTCCCAGCCGTGTGAACGGCGCGTCGAACGCCAACCTGGAATACATCACAAGGAACCGACTCGGCGCATCCGGCTGCCGACCCGAATTTCCGCTGATCCACGCGGTGAAATTCCCCCGTTTTTCGGGAGGTGTTGATCAGCTGGTCAGGAACTGGGCGGCCTTCGCCCGCTTCGCCCAACGCATCAACTGATGCCGCTCGTCCTCGCTGAGTACCAGTTCTGCCTCGCGCCGGCCCGGCCGCGGCATGTCCGTCAACCCCTCGAGCCGATGGTCAGAAAACCGCGACCGCGAGGAGCGGGGGGTTGCGTGCAGGATCAGCGTCCGGCGGCGTACGGGACGAAGCCCGCCCATGCCCCTGGCGCGAAGGCGAGCCTCGCCCCCTGCACGTTCTTGGAGTCGCGCACGTGGACCGTGCCAGGCTCAGCTGCAACCTCGACGCATTCGTTGCTGTTGCTGCTGTCGCTGTAGCTGCTCTTGAACCACTTCAGCCGGGAAGCGTCCGGCAGAGGTCTCGTTGATCATGTCTCTCCCCGCACCTGCTCGATGAAGGCCAGCGACTCCCGAGGCGTGAGAGCCGTCGCCATCCCGCTCCGTACTGACCCCGTCCACACTCATCCGTGCCCCACTTCCGACGCGCGTGCCGTTCTTCCTCAACCGCGTCCGTTCCCCACACGTCACTCCGGACAGCCGGGACAGCACTGGACAAGCCCGGGACAATCACCGTACGCAAGGCCTTCGTCACTGGGCACGGTACCCAGACGCGGCCACGCTGAGTGACGTGAACCAACAAACAGCCACCCCCCGACCCCACGCGACCGAACACACGTTCACCGTGCTGCTCTCGCCCACCCGCCTAGGCGCCCGGCTCGCCCGTCTGCTCGCCGTGGCCCATCTCGACCTCTGGGGGCTGTCCTCCGACTCGGCCGCGCACATCGTCGCGGAGCTCGCCGCCGACGCCACGGTCCACGGACGGGTGACCGGCCGGGACTTCTCGACCGCTGGGGCGTCATTCCGGGCCCGGTCCCGCGCAAAACGGTCTGGGCGGAGCTCGGCCTCGCACCGTGACCGGCTCCACCGGGTCGCGGGCACCCGCGACCCGGTCGACCGCACCCCGGCAACCCGCGACGCGGCCACCCACGACGTCTAAAGGCTTTCAAAGAACTCGGGAAAGAAACCCGACCAAACCCCACCCCACCCCCGTCCTGACCTGCATCACTCGCACGGGTGACATATCGCAACAGGGCTGGATTTGGGCCGGGTTGGCTGGCATATGCTCGCCGCGACAACCACAGACACGAGACGGCCCTGGCCGGGACTGCGAATCCCGGCCAGGGCCTGACCACGAGGAAGAAGAAGCTTCCCGATGGCTACCCCCCAGGTTATCGCGCCCTCATGCGCCCAGCCCGGCTCCCCCGGCGCTCAACCCGACGTCACGCCGACATCCGGCGTCCTCCACGTCAACGTCCGCCACATCACCGGCTTCACGGTCATCGGCAACCACCTCGCCCGGCACCGCGGCCTCTCCCTCACTGCGATCGGGCTCGCCGCACACATCCAGTCGCTGCCCGCCGGGGCCAAGGTCGGCATCAAGGTGCTCGCCGCCCGCTTCCCGGAGAGCGAAGCCCGCATCGCCGCAGCCCTGCACGAGCTGGAAGCCACCGGCTACCTCCACCGCAGCCGCGTACGCCTCCCCGACGGCCGCATGGTCACGCGCACGGTCTCGTACAACCAGCCCGGCGTCACCGCCCCCGCGCCACGACCCGGGCCCCGCTTCCAGCCCCGCCGCAGCGAGACACCAGCCGCCCTCGCCGTCCCGCCACCGCCCGCACCGCCCCGCGAGGCAGCGGCTCCGCCCCCGGCCCCCGCCGAGGTGCCACCCCCACCGCCTGCCGCCCCACCCGCAGCCCCGGTGCCCTTGCCGCCGGCCGCCCCCGTCCACGTACCGGCTCCCACGGCCCCGAGGAAACAGCCCGCGCCGCTCCCCCAGCCGCACGCACCCACCGAGGAGCTCCACCGGGCCGCCACGGCGCTCCTCGCCGACCTCCGCCGCAGCTCGCCGCAACTCACCCTCCCCGAGGCGGACATCGAGGCACTTGCCCCCGGCGTCGCCGCCTGGCTCGAACGCGACGCCCACCCCGACACCATCCGCCGCGCCCTCACCAGCGACCTCCCGACCCCCGTCAAACACCCGGCGAAGTTCGTCCGCAGCCGCATCACCACGCTCCTGCCGCCCCCGCTCCCCGGAACCGCAGACCTCACCCCGCCCCGCCGCAGGGTGATCGTCATCCCGCTCCAGAACTGCGACACCTGCGACCGCGCCTTCCGCGCCACCGAGCCAGGACACTGCCGCGACTGCCGAATCGACGCGCACCAAGACCTGCACACAGCCGCAGCCTGACAGCCACGGCCGCCCTCACCCCGAACGGACCCACATGGTCAGCTCACCCCACGAGGCGATGCACCGCATCTTCCAGGAGTACCCCGACCTCTTCTCCCGCGTGTCCGAAGTCCTCGGCGTCAACATCCCGACGCCCACCTCAGCCACCGTCCTTGCCACCGACCTCACCGAGAACAGCCCCGTCGAACGCCGTGTCGACACCCTCCTGCGTATCGAAACGCAGGACGACGGCCCCTTCCTCCTCGCCATCGAGGCCCAGGGCAAGAAGGACCCACGCAAGACCGCGAGCTGGCCCTACTACGTCAGCTATCTCCACAACAGATACGGCGCCCTGCCCATCCTGCTCCTGGTCGTCTGCCAGGACCACGCCACCGCCCGGTGGGCCGCCCGCCCCATCACCATCGGCCTCCGCCAATGGCGGACACTCACCCTCAACCCACTCGTCGCCGGCCCGCACAACATGCCCGTCATCAAGAACGTCGCCGAGGCCCGCAAGGACCTCGCACTCGCCACTCTCGCGGCCATCACACACGCTGACGATCCGGACGTCGATGCCATACTGAAAACGCTCTCCGCCGCACTCCGCGACACACCGGAAAGCATCGCCGAACCCATCGCTGAACTGATCGCACAGGGCCTGGGCG
Source organism: Streptomyces sp. NPDC002793 (assembly GCF_040295485.1). Classification (NCBI taxonomy): domain Bacteria; kingdom Bacillati; phylum Actinomycetota; class Actinomycetes; order Kitasatosporales; family Streptomycetaceae; genus Streptomyces; species Streptomyces sp. NPDC002793. Next base: position 151,001 of record NZ_JBEOVL010000014.1, read on the forward strand.
ACCGCCCGGCCGCACAACAGTGGAGGAACCTGGTGGCCGTGGACACGACTTTCTACAAGTCCTTCATGTCCGAAGAGATCCGGGACGAAGGCCGAGCCCAAGGCCGAGCCGAAGGCCTCCTGCTGATCCTCGAAGCACGCGGCATCGCCGTAACCGACGAGCTCCGACAGAAGGTCAGCACCTGCACCGACCCCCAGCTCCTTCACCGATGGCTCCACCGCGCCACCACCGCCACCACCGCCGAAGAAGCCGTCGCCGAGGATCACTGACCGGCCGGACCCGGACGGTGGCGGGGTCTGCTATGCCGCTGCCGTCCGAGATGTCCGGGTGGGTCCGGGTACGCCGCGTCAGGTGTGCTTGAGCTTCGACGGATACACCTCGTGGAAGGGATCCCACCACAGCACATGGAAGATGTTGCCGGTCAGGAACCCGTACAACCGGTCCGTGCCCCGGGCTGTGCTGATCGAACGTGGCCTCGATCTGCCCGCGGCCGCTTCCAGGCCGGGTCTGGTTCCCGTCGCCACCGAGGACCACACGGCCGGCAGCGTCGCCCTCCGTCACCGCGCCGCCCGGCGTGCCGGCGCTCGCGCCGTCGACCTCGACGGGCTCGGTCACTGGTGGATGCTCCAGGACCCGACGCGGACAGCCCGCATGCTGTCGGATTTCTGGAACAGCCTGTAGCGGACAACGACGCTCGCCATCCTCGCGGCGCTGGTCACCGGACAAGCACGGCGCTGCGGTGCCGCTGCTCCCGGACCAGTGGTCCAGCCGTGCCGTCGTCGCCACCTCCACCGAGGAAATCTTCGCCGACGAGTGACCAGGGCCCCGCAGCCGAGACCCGGCTCAGGTGCGCGTGACCGTGCCGCAGGACCCCTCCGGCTGCCACTCACTGCGGTCGTACGGGTCCACGGCAGGCCCGGTGGGACTCGGCTCCGGCATGTCGCTCGGGAAAGCCGGGTGCAGGAAGCCGTCGTTCGTCTCGCAGGAGGTGTTACCGAAGTTCTGCTCGGAGCTGACGACGGACAGCTTCCCACGCGTCACCACGAACCGCTCCGGGTCGTGCAGCGCCGTCGTCAGTTTTCGCCGCACGACCGTACGCGCCACCTCGTCCCCGCCCGGCTTCACCAGCGGGTAGACGAAGGTGTAGTCGGCGTACACCTGCACGGAACCGGCGTCGCCCGCCTCGAACGTCATCCGGCCACGGGTCTTGACGACGTCCCCCACCAGCCGTGTCTCGGCCGGATCGAACCGGCTGAACAACATCAGGGGATCCAGGTCCCCGTCTGGCTCCGCCAGTGACCGCTCAAGTCGCTCCCGCTCGCCCTTCTGCAGCGGATCAATCAGCTCCAGAGCCCCGACGGGCTTCTCCCCCCGCAGGGTGGCCGGGTCGAGATTGGCTGCGGCGAGCAGCTGCCGGGTCGCCTCCAGAGCCTGGCCGACCTGGGCCCTGCTCATCCCTCCGACCGCCTTGGCCTCGGGGATTTCGATCCCCTCCGCCCCGTCCGCCCAGCGGAGCGCGGGCGAGCCCCGGAACGGCTCCTCGCGGGTGGGCTCGTCCGGATCGGGTCCGGCGGCGGGCGCGCCGGTCGGCGGCGCCGTCTCCGCGGGCAGGGGCGCGGCGTCCACGGCCCCGTAGCCTCCCGGGAGGTAGTCGGTCACCAGGCTCGGCCGCATGGCGACCACGAGGGCCGCCACGACCACGGCCATCCACAGGATCCCGGCGAGGCGGCGCCGCTTCCGCGCGCGCCCGTCACGCTCCTGCCAGGCCGGCCCGGTACGCCAGCCCTCCGGCTGCCACGGTTCAGCCGGCTTGCTCTTCCTGCCCCAGCGCCGTCTGCCGCCCTGGGCACGGGCGGCTTCCTCGTCCAGTGCGCGCAGCCGGCCGGTGACCATCCGGGCACGGGCCGAAGGTTCCTTCGGGGCTCCGGCGGCCCCGGTCTCCGACTGCCGGGCGAACTCGGCCCACTGCTCCTCGGTGGGGGAGCCCGAGTCCCCAGGCCGATCCGGACGGTCTTCCGGCGGCGTGCCGTTCCTGCTCACTGCGCTGTCCACTCCCCCGCGATGCTGTACCCGCCAGTACATTGCCTGGCGCTCCGGCGGACAAGAAGCCGACGCGTTCTGTGACATTGATGTGATCGTCCCGTGGTGGCAGGCCCCGGCGTCCCCTCCTGGTTGACAGGTGACGGACCTCCATCTGACCGACACCTTCGACCAGCTGCGCGACGAACACCGCACCGTCGCGCGCGTCCAGGGTGAGCTGGTGACCCTGCTGGCCGGCATCGCCGTCGCCGACCCGGCACTCTTCCGCACCGAACTGGACGCGATGTCGCGGGAGCTGAACGCGCACCTCGACCACGAGGAGGAGTCGATCCTGCCCCTGCTGGCCGACGTCCCCTGGCCGCCCGGTCCTCCCGGCCACCGGGAGGAGGACGGCGCCATCTGATCCGCGCCCACGGGGGCGGCAGCCCGGGACCGTACGCCATCCGGCACCCGGTCCCGGGCAACCCGTCCTCCCCTGTCTCCGTCTGTCCGTGCGGGACGGCCCGACCTGCCGTCCCCCGTCGAGCGACGGGTACGCAGCACGAGGCATCCGGCCACCCGCTGCGGGGGAAGCGGATGGAGCACACAGCATGACGGATCGGTCCCACGCGCGCCCTCACACCCCGGACCCGGCGGCCACCGGCGGCGCGACCCGACCGGCCTCCACCCCGACCGGTCCGGTGCGCCGTGCGGTCGTCTCCGCCCTGGCCACGGCCGCCGGCACCGCGCTCCTCGGCGCATGCGCGGTCCCGCCGCCCCGGCGCACGGACCCCGTGCCCGATCCCGCCCCCGGCCGGCCCATCAGCACCACCCGGCGGGCCCTGCTGATGCAGATACTCGCCCACCCCGACGACGATCTGTACTTCATGAACCCAGACACCAGGCCGGCCCTCGACGCCGGAACACCGCTGGTCTGCGTGTACCTCACGGCCGGCGAGGCCGACGGCGTCAACAAGATCCCCGGCGCGCCCCGCCCCGCGCCGGACAAGGCCGCCTACTCCGCCGCCCGCCACCAGGGGCTGCGGCAGGCGTACGCGACCCTGCTCGGGCTGGAGATGTTCGCGCCCTGGGAGATATCCGTCGCCGAGCTCGGCGACGGCCACCGGGCCGAGGTCAACACCCTGACCGCCGGTACGCGCAGGGTCGAGCTGGTCTTCATCGACACCGCCATGCACACCGGACGGCACCGGCCCGGACTGCCCAGCCTCTGGCAGGACCGCCGACTGTCCCTGCGTACGGTCGTCGCCGACGGCTCACCGCTGCGGCACGCCGGCTCCTACACGTACGACGGACTGATCGACGTCCTCGCCGGGCTGCTGGAGCGCTACCGGCCCACCGTCGTGCACACCCTGGACCCCGACCCGGACATCCAGCACAGCACCGAGGCGGTCCGGCGCGCCGACAGCGAGCAGCCCGGGTACTCCGATCACGCCGACCACACCGCCGCGGCCTGCTTCGGGTGGGCGGCGATGATCCGGTGGGTGGCCGGTGTCACAGCGGACGGCGGGGAGGTGCCCGCCTTCGTGACCACGGCGTTCCGCGGGTACTACAACCGGCACTGGCCCAAGAACCTGCCGCCCGCCGTGCTGTGCGAGAAGGCCGCCGCGCTCGTCCCCTACGGCGGCTCACCCGACTGGGAGTGCGGCGATCCGTCGGGCTGCGGGGACTACAACGTGGGCGGCGACCGGCCGCTGACCAACCGGAAGGGCTGGGTCCGCTCCACCCACCACCGCTACCCGGGCCCCCGTACGGTCGTCGCCACGGGACCCGGCACGCGGCTCACCGCGTACGCGGTCGTGGGACTCCGGGTGGTGCGATGGCAGGAGACCGAGGCGGGCAGCGGTGTCTGGGGCCCACCCCACGACCTCGGGGGCGGGCCGCTGGCCCCCGCGCTGGGGACGGCCACCGACGGTGACGGCCGGCTGCTCCTCCTCGCCCTGAGGTTCACCGCGCTCGCCGGGCACGGCGCCGACAACGAGCGCGAGATCGTGCTGCTGGAGCAGGGCGCCCCCGGCGGCGGCTTCCTCGCCTGGCGCGGTCTGGGAAACCCCTCCCCCGGGCGGGACGAAGGGCGGCGCATCGGCGTACCGGTGGCCGTCACGGCGCCGGACGGCCGGGTCCACCTCTTCGTGCGCAACGCCGAGAAGGGACTCAGTACCCGGGTGCGGGAGCCGGACAGGAGCTGGGGCCGGTGGCAGGACATGGGCGGCGGGGAGATCCAGGACGGCGTCGACGCCGTGGTGGACGGCGCGGGCCGGGTCCACGTCCACGCGGCGGGCCATCACGCGATCCACCACTGGACCCAGGACACCCCGGGCGCCGCACTCACCGCGCGTACGCAGATCGACACCGGACCCGTGCCCGGCGGCGCCCCCGCCGCGCAGCCTGCGGCCGACGGATCCGTGGACCTGTTCTACCGGGCGGAGGCACGGGCCGTGACGACGGCCGTACGGGGCGGAACGGCCGCGGAGCTCACCGGCTTCGACGGGTACGGAGAGCTGACCGCCGCCGGTACCGCGCTGCTCGGCCGCACCGGTGCGGGCCTGATCCAGCTCCGCTCCGGCACCCGGCACTCCGTACGTGCGCAGGGGCCTGTCGCCCTGGACGGGCCCGCACTGCACCTCGGCGCCGACGGACGCCCGGCGGTGGTGGGGCTGGGGCCGGACGCGCTGCCCTGGACATGGCGCCCGTAACGAGAGAAGGGGCCCCGTCCCACCGCTCTCGCGGTGGGACGGGGCCCCTCCAGGTGCTCTGTGCGGAGCAACCAGGTCAGACAGTCAGGTGATTACTTGACGATCTTGGTGACCTGGCCGGCGCCCACGGTCCGGCCACCCTCACGGATGGCGAACTTCAGGCCCTCTTCCATGGCGACCGGCTGGATCAGCGCGACGTCCATGAGGGTGTTGTCACCCGGCATGACCATCTCGGTGCCCTCGGGAAGGGTCACAACGCCCGTCACGTCCGTGGTACGGAAGTAGAACTGCGGGCGGTAGTTGTTGAAGAAGGGGGTGTGACGGCCACCCTCGTCCTTCGACAGGATGTAGGCCTGGGCCTGGAACTCGGTGTGCGGCGTGACCGAACCCGGCTTGATGATGACCTGGCCGCGCTCGACGTCCTCGCGCTTGATGCCACGAAGCAGCAGACCGACGTTCTCACCGGCCTGGCCCTCGTCGAGCAGCTTGCGGAACATCTCGATGCCGGTGACCGTGGTGGTGGTCTTCTCCTGCTTGATGCCCACGATGTCAACGGTCTCGTTGACCTTCAGGACACCACGCTCGATGCGGCCGGTGACGACCGTACCGCGACCGGTGATCGTGAAGACGTCCTCGATCGGCATGAGGAACGGCTTCTCGACGTCACGCTCGGGCTGCGGGATGGACTCGTCGACGGCCTTCATCAGGTCGAGAACGGTCTTGCCCCACTCGGCGTCGCCCTCGAGGGCCTTGAGCGCCGACACCTTGACGACCGGAAGGTCGTCGCCCGGGAACTCGTACTCGGAGAGGAGCTCACGAACCTCGAGCTCGACGAGCTCCAGGATCTCCTCGTCGTCCACCATGTCGGCCTTGTTCAGCGCGACGACGATGTACGGCACGCCTACCTGGCGGGCCAGGAGCACGTGCTCCTTGGTCTGCGGCATCGGGCCGTCGGTGGCCGCGACCACGAGGATGGCGCCGTCCATCTGCGCCGCACCCGTGATCATGTTCTTGATGTAGTCGGCGTGACCCGGGCAGTCGACGTGCGCGTAGTGACGCGACTCCGTCTGGTACTCGACGTGCGCGATCGAGATCGTGATACCGCGCTGACGCTCCTCAGGAGCCTTGTCGATCTGGTCGAAGGCCGAGGCCTCGTTCAGGTCCGGGTACGCGTCGTGCAGCACCTTGGTAATGGCGGCCGTGAGGGTCGTCTTACCGTGGTCGATGTGACCGATGGTGCCGATGTTGACGTGCGGCTTAGTCCGCTCGAACTTTGCCTTCGCCACTGGGGTCCTCCTGAGTGGTTCTGTACGCCTTGCTTCATCGGCGCCAGGTGATCTTTGCTGGAATGCCGGTGCCGGGGGCATCCGCCACGCTGTTTACGCGCTGCGGCGAATGCCCGACCGGGCTCCGGTGACAAGCCTAAAGCGTGTGCTCGGAAGAGTTACTCGCCCTTGGCCTTCGCGATGATCTCCTCGGCGACGTTCCGCGGAACCTCGGCGTAGGAGTCGAACTGCATCGAGTAGCTTGCGCGACCCGAGGTCTTGCTGCGGAGGTCTCCGACGTAGCCGAACATCTCCGAGAGGGGCACGAGGCCCTTCACGACGCGAGCGCCGCTGCGCTCCTCCATGGCCTGGATCTGGCCACGGCGGGAGTTGAGGTCGCCGATGACATCGCCCATGTAGTCCTCGGGCGTGGTGACCTCGACGGCCATCATCGGCTCGAGGAGCACGGGGGACGCCTTGCGGGCACCCTCCTTGAACGCCTGCGAACCGGCGATCTTGAAGGCGAGCTCCGAGGAGTCGACCTCGTGGTAACCACCGTCGAGAAGGGTGACGCGGACGCCGACCATCTCGTAACCGGCCAGGATGCCGAACTGCATGGCTTCCTGGGCACCCGCGTCCACCGAGGGAATGTACTCACGGGGGATGCGGCCACCGGTGACCTTGTTGACGAACTCGTAGGAGGCGTCGCCACCCTCGATGGGCTCGAGGGCGATCTGCACCTTCGCGAACTGGCCGGTACCACCAGTCTGCTTCTTGTGCGTGTAGTCGATGCGCTCGACGGTCTTGCGGATCGTCTCGCGGTACGCGACCTGGGGCTTGCCGACGTTCGCCTCGACGCGGAACTCGCGCTTCATGCGGTCGACGAGCACCTCGAGGTGAAGCTCGCCCATACCACCGATGATGGTCTGGCCGGTCTCCTCGTCGGAGTGCACCTGGAAGGAGGGGTCCTCCTCCGAGAGCCGCTGGATGGCGACACCCAGCTTCTCCTGGTCACCCTTGGACTTGGGCTCGATGGCGACCTGGATGACCGGCGCCGGGAAGTCCATGGACTCCAGGATCACCGGGTGCTTGTCGTCGGACAGCGTCTCACCCGTGGTGGTCTGCTTCAGGCCCATGACGGCGACGATGTCACCGGCGCCCACCGAGGGGATCTCCTCACGCTTGTTCGCGTGCATGCGGTAGATCTTCCCGATGCGCTCCTTCTTGCCCTTGACCGAGTTCAGCACCGCGGTGCCGGCCTCGAGGCGACCGGAGTAGATCCGGACGAAGGTGAGCTTGCCCAGGTGCGGGTCGCTGGCGATCTTGAACGCCAGGCCGGAGAACGGCTCGTCGTCCGAGGGCTGCCGCGTGATGACCTTCTCCGGGTCCTTGACGTCGTGGCCTTCGATGGCGTCGACGTCCAGGGGGGAAGGCAGGTAGCGGACGACCGCGTCGAGCAGGGGCTGGACGCCCTTGTTCTTGAACGCCGTGCCACAGAACACCGGGGTGACGGTGACGGAGTCGGCGCTGCCCTTCGACGCGAGGGTGATCCGACGGATCGCCTCGTAGAGCTGCTCCTCGGTGGGCTCGACGCCCTCGAGGTACAGCTCCATCATGTCGTCGTCGTTCTCCGAGACGGCCTCGAGGAGCTTGCCGCGCCATTCCTCGGCGGCCTCCTTGAGGTTGTCCGGGATCTCGACGGTGTCGTACATCTCGCCCTTGACGGCCTCTTCGGGATACACGAAGGCCTTCATCGTCACGAGGTCGACGACGCCGCGGAAGTCTGCCTCCGCACCGATGGGGAGCTGCATGACGATCGGGACCGCGCCGAGGCGCTGGACGATCATGTCGACGCAACGGAGGAAGTCGGCGCCTGTGCGGTCGAGCTTGTTGACGAAGCAGATACGCGGGACGCCGTAGCGGTCCGCCTGACGCCAGACGGTCTCGGACTGCGGCTCGACGCCGGCCACACCGTCGAACACGGTGACGGCACCGTCGAGGACGCGGAGCGAACGCTCCACCTCGACGGTGAAGTCGACGTGACCGGGGGTGTCGATGATGTTGATGGTGTGGTCAACATCATTGAGCGGCCAGTGACAGGTCGTCGCGGCGGACGTGATCGTGATGCCGCGCTCCTGCTCCTGCTCCATCCAGTCCATCGTGGCTGCGCCGTCGTGGACTTCACCGATCTTGTACGAAACGCCGGTGTAGAAGAGGATCCGCTCAGTGGTGGTCGTCTTGCCCGCGTCGATGTGGGCCATGATCCCGATGTTGCGGACCTTGGCCAGGTCAAGCGAAGTGGTGGCCATAAGGCTCAATCTTCTCTCGGTCTCGATGGGGTGAGCGACTACCAGCGGTAGTGCGCGAAGGCCTTGTTGGACTCGGCCATCTTGTGGGTGTCCTCGCGCTTCTTGACGGCAGCGCCAAGACCGTTGGAGGCGTCGAGCAGCTCGTTCATGAGGCGCTCGGTCATGGTCTTCTCGCGACGGGCGCGGGAGTAACCGACGACCCAGCGCAGGGCGAGGGTGGCGGCGCGACCGGGCTTGACCTCGATCGGCACCTGGTAGGTGGCGCCACCGACACGGCGGGACTTGACCTCGAGCGAGGGCTTGACGTTCTCAAGCGCGCGCTTCAGCGTGATGACCGGGTCAGCGCCGGTCTTCTCGCGGAGGCCTTCCATGGCGCCGTACACGATCCGCTCGGCGGTGGAACGCTTGCCGTCGAGGAGGATCTTGTTGATCAGCGAGGTGACAAGAGGAGAGCTGTAGACCGGGTCGATGATGACCGGGCGCTTCGGGGCGGGGCCCTTACGAGGCATTCTTACTTCTCCTTCTTGGCGCCGTAGCGGCTGCGGGCCTGCTTGCGGTTCTTGACACCCTGGGTGTCGAGCGAACCGCGGATGATCTTGTAACGAACACCCGGCAGGTCCTTCACACGGCCACCACGCACGAGCACGATGGAGTGCTCCTGCAGGTTGTGCCCCTCACCCGGGATGTAGGCCGTGACCTCGATGCCGGAGGTCAGACGCACACGCGCGACCTTACGGAGCGCCGAGTTCGGCTTCTTCGGGGTGGTCGTGAACACACGCGTGCAGACGCCACGACGCTGGGGCGAACCCTCGAGCGCGGGCGTCTTGTTCTTCTCGACCTTGTCCTGCCGGCCCTTCCGGACCAGCTGCTGGATCGTAGGCACTACTTCTCCGGTTTCTGTGTGCCGTTCGGTGAAACTAACCTGGAACAGTCACCGACCCACGCGGTCGGGTGTGTCGAATACTGCGCGCCCCTGCTGGAAGGCAGAAAGAACACAGATTGCGGTGGCCACTTACGGACTCGCCATGCGGTTGATGGACACGCACCCGAGCCCAGGCACACCCCAGGCACAAGGCTTGAGCGTACCTACCTCACGGAGCTGGGTCAAAACAAATGCGGACCTGCCCGGGGGCCCGGCCCCCGTCGCGCGGCGCAACCGGACACAGCGGCCATCCCCGGCAACGGCCATTCGGCCGGCACAGCCGCCCCGACCAGCGTAAACGACCCGATCGTGGAGCCCCACCGCGGCAGATGGCCGAGAGACACCGACCGGCGACGGTCACCCCGGGTGACCGAGCTCACGCGAGCACGCTCCGGGCACGCAGAAGGGCGGCCACCCCGTCGTAACGGGATGACCGCCCTCCTCACTCACTGCTACTGGTTGTACGGACCGTAGTCGTAGTCCTCCAGCGGAACGGCCTGGCCGGAGCCCGTGCCGAACGGCGAGTAGTCGATGTCGTCGTAGCCGACGGCCGAGTACATCGCGGCCTTGGCTTCCTCGGTCGGCTCGACCCGGATGTTGCGGTAGCGGGACAGACCCGTACCGGCCGGGATGAGCTTACCGATGATGACGTTCTCCTTGAGGCCGATCAGGGAGTCCGACTTGGCGTTGATCGCCGCGTCGGTCAGGACCCTGGTCGTCTCCTGGAAGGACGCCGCCGACAGCCACGACTCGGTGGCGAGCGAGGCCTTGGTGATACCCATCAGCTGCGGACGGCCGGAGGCGGGGTGTCCGCCCTCGGTGACCACACGACGGTTCTCGACCTCGAACTTCGAACGCTCGACGAGCTCGCCCGGCAGCAGCTCCGCGTCGCCGGACTCGATGATCGTCACCCGGCGGAGCATCTGCCGGATGATGATCTCGATGTGCTTGTCGTGGATCGACACGCCCTGCGAGTTGTAGACCTTCTGGACTTCGCCGACCAGGTGGACCTGGACCGCGCGCTGACCGAGGATCCGCAGCACGTCGTGCGGGTTGGTGGCACCGACGGTGAGCTTCTGGCCCACCGCGACCGGGTCGCCCTCGCCGACCAGGAGACGGGCACGCTTGGAGATCGGGAACGCCGTCTCCTCGCTGCCGTCGTCCGGGGTGACGACGAGCTTCTTGGTCTTCTCGGTCTCCTCGATACGGACGCGGCCGGCCGCCTCCGAGATCGGGGCGACACCCTTGGGCGTACGCGCCTCGAAGAGCTCGACGACACGCGGCAGACCCTGGGTGATGTCGTCACCGGCCACACCACCGGTGTGGAAGGTACGCATCGTCAGCTGGGTACCGGGCTCACCGATGGACTGGGCGGCGATGATGCCGACCGCCTCACCGATGTCGACCAGCTTGCCGGTGGCGAGCGAGCGTCCGTAGCAGAAGGCACAGGTGCCGACCGCGGACTCACAGGTCAGGACCGAGCGGGTCTTGACCTCCTCGACGCCGGCGCCCACCAGGGCGTCGATCAGGACGTCACCGAGGTCGACGTTGGCAGGCGCGATGACCTTGCCGTCGACGACGACGTCCTCGGCGAGCATGCGGGCGTAGACCGAGGTCTCGACGTCCTCCGTCTTGCGGAGCACGCCGTCGGCACCCTTGACGGCGATCTTCAGCTTGAGGCCGCGGTCGGTGCCACAGTCCTCCTCGCGGATGATCACGTCCTGCGAGACGTCCACCAGACGACGGGTCAGGTAACCCGAGTCGGCGGTACGCAGGGCGGTGTCCGCCAGACCCTTACGGGCACCGTGCGTGGAGATGAAGTACTCCAGAACGGTGAGGCCCTCACGGAACGACGCCTTGATGGGACGCGGGATCGTCTCGTTCTTGGCGTTCGACACCAGACCACGCATACCCGCGATCTGACGCATCTGCATCATGTTTCCTCGGGCACCCGAGTCGACCATCATGAAGATGGGGTTCGTCTTCGGGAAGTTCGCGTTCATCGCCTCGGCAACCTCGTTGGTCGCCTTGGTCCAGATCGCGATGAGCTCCTGCGTGCGCTCGTCCTTGGTGATCAGACCGCGCTCGTACTGCTTCTGGACCTTCTCGTCCTGCTCCTCGTAGCCCTTGACGATGGCCTTCTTGGCCTCGGGCACGACGACGTCGGAGATGGCCACGGTCACACCGGAACGGGTCGCCCAGTGGAAACCGGCCGCCTTCAGGTTGTCGAGCGTCGCCGCCACGATGACCTTGGGGTAGCGCTCGGCCAGGTCGTTGACGATCTCGGAGAGCTGCTTCTTGCCCACCGAGTAGTCGACGAACGGGTAGTCCTCGGGCAGCAGCTCGTTGAAGAGCGCGCGGCCCAGGCTCGTACGCAGCCGGAAGGTGTCACCCGGCTGGTACTCGGGCTCGCCCTCCTCGGCGACCGGCGGCACCCAGCCACGCGGCGGGATGGTGCCCACCGGGAAGCGGATGTCGACCTTCGCCTGCAGCGACAGCTCGCGGGCGTCGAAGGCCATGGTGGCCTCGGCCGTGGAGCCGAACGCGCGGTCCGTGCCCTTGACGTTGCGGCCCTCTTCGTCCGTGGTGAGGAAGAAGAGACCCAGCACCATGTCCTGGGTCGGCATGGTGACGGGACGACCGTCGGCCGGCTTCAGGATGTTGTTCGAGGACAGCATCAGGATGCGGGCCTCGGCCTGCGCCTCCGCGGAGAGCGGCAGGTGCACGGCCATCTGGTCACCGTCGAAGTCCGCGTTGAACGCGGTGCAGACGAGCGGGTGGATCTGGATGGCCTTGCCCTCGACGAGCTGCGGCTCGAAGGCCTGGATGCCGAGGCGGTGCAGGGTGGGCGCACGGTTCAGCAGCACCGGGTGTTCGGCGATGACCTCTTCGAGGACGTCGTACACGACGGTGCGGCCACGCTCGACCATGCGCTTGGCCGACTTGATGTTCTGCGCGTGGTTCAGGTCCACCAGGCGCTTCATCACGAACGGCTTGAAGAGCTCCAGCGCCATCGCCTTCGGCAGACCGCACTGGTGCAGCTTGAGCTGCGGACCGACGACGATCACGGAACGCGCGGAGTAGTCCACACGCTTGCCGAGGAGGTTCTGACGGAAACGACCCTGCTTGCCCTTCAGCATGTCGCTGAGGGACTTGAGCGGGCGGTTACCGGGACCGGTGACCGGGCGACCGCGGCGGCCGTTGTCGAACAGCGCGTCGACGGCCTCCTGCAGCATCCGCTTCTCGTTGTTCACGATGATCTCGGGGGCACCGAGGTCAAGGAGACGCTTGAGGCGGTTGTTGCGGTTGATCACACGGCGGTACAGGTCGTTCAGGTCGGAGGTCGCGAAGCGGCCACCGTCCAGCTGCACCATCGGACGCAGGTCCGGCGGGATGACCGGCACGCAGTCGAGCACCATGCCCTTGGGCTTGTTGCTGGTCTGCAGGAACGCGGAGACGACCTTGAGGCGCTTGAGCGCACGGGTCTTCTTCTGGCCCTTGCCGGAACGGATGATCTCGCGGAGGCGCTCGGCCTCCTCGTCGAGGTCGAAGGACTCCAGGCGCTTCTGCAGGGCGGCAGCACCCATGCAGCCGTCGAAGTACGTGCCGAAGCGGTCACGCAGCTCGCGGTAGAGCAGCTCGTCGCCCTCGAGGTCCTGGACCTTGAGGTTCTTGAAGCGGCTCCACACCTCGTCGAGACGGTCGATCTCGCGCTGCGCACGGTCGCGCAGCTGCTTCATCTCGCGCTCGGCACCTTCGCGCACCTTGCGGCGCACGTCGGCCTTGGCACCCTCGGCCTCGAGCTCGGCCAGGTCGGTCTCGAGCTTCTTGGCGCGGTTCTCGAGGTCCGAGTCGCGACGGTTCTCGACCTGCTGACGCTCGACGGAGACGTGTGCCTCCAGCGACGGGAGGTCACGCGTACGGCGCTCCTCGTCGACGAACGTGATCATGTACGCGGCGAAGTAGATGACCTTCTCGAGGTCCTTCGGCGCGAGGTCCAGCAGGTAGCCCAGGCGCGACGGGACACCCTTGAAGTACCAGATGTGGGTGACGGGAGCGGCAAGCTCGATGTGACCCATGCGCTCACGGCGGACCTTGGCGCGAGTGACCTCGACGCCGCAGCGCTCACAGATGATGCCCTTGAAGCGGACACGCTTGTACTTGCCGCAGTAGCACTCCCAGTCCCGGGTCGGACCGAAGATCTTCTCGCAGAAGAGTCCGTCCTTCTCGGGCTTGAGCGTGCGGTAGTTGATGGTCTCCGGCTTCTTCACTTCGCCGTGGGACCAGGTCCGGATGTCGTCCGCGGTGGCAAGGCCGATCCGCAGCTCGTCGAAGAAGTTGACGTCGAGCACTTGTCGTCAATCCCTCTTTCGGGGGTTCGAGCCCCCTCGCTTCACGCGAGAAATCGGGGCACTTCAGCAATGGTCTGAACGGGTCCGGGGAGAGCCGGCCGGATCACGAGGATCCGGCCGGACAACCCGTCAGACCTCTTCGACGCTGCTCGGCTCGCGCCGGGACAGGTCGATACCGAGCTCCTCCGCCGCGCGGAAGACGTCCTCGTCCGTGTCGCGCATCTCGATGGACATGCCGTCCGAGGACAGCACCTCCACGTTGAGGCAGAGCGACTGCATCTCCTTGATGAGCACCTTGAAGGACTCGGGAATGCCGGGCTCGGGGATGTTCTCGCCCTTGACGATCGCCTCGTAGACCTTCACGCGGCCGGTGACGTCGTCGGACTTGATCGTCAGGAGTTCCTGGAGGGCGTATGCGGCGCCGTAAGCCTCAAGGGCCCACACCTCCATCTCGCCGAATCGCTGACCACCGAACTGAGCCTTACCACCCAGCGGCTGCTGCGTGATCATGGAGTACGGGCCGGTCGAACGCGCGTGGAGCTTGTCGTCGACCAGGTGGTGCAGCTTGAGGATGTACATGTAGCCGATCGAGACCGGCTCGGGGAACGGCTCGCCGGAGCGGCCGTCGTACAGGTTGGCCTTGCCCGAGGGCTGGACCAGCCGGTCACCGTCACGGTTCGGGATCGTGGCCTGGAAGAGGCCGGTGATCTCGTCCTCGCGCGCACCGTCGAAGACGGGCGTGGCGACGTTGGTGCCGGGGGCGACCTGGTCGGCGCCGATGGCCTGCAGGCGCTGGGCCCACTCGTCACCGAGGCCCGAGACGTCCCAGCCGCGGCTGGCGAGCCAGCCGAGGTGGATCTCCAGGACCTGTCCCGGGTTCATTCGGGACGGGACACCCAGCGGGTTGAGGATGATGTCGACCGGGGTGCCGTCCTCCAGGAACGGCATGTCCTCGATCGGCAGGATCTTGGAGATGACGCCCTTGTTGCCGTGACGGCCGGCGAGCTTGTCACCATCGGTGATCTTGCGCTTCTGCGCGACGTAGACGCGGACCAGCTGGTTCACGCCCGGCGGCAGCTCGTCGCCCTCTTCGCGGTCGAAGACGCGGACGCCGATGACCTTGCCGATCTCGCCGTGCGGGACCTTCAGCGAGGTGTCGCGCACCTCGCGCGCCTTCTCACCGAAGATCGCACGGAGCAGACGCTCCTCCGGGGTCAGCTCGGTCTCACCCTTGGGCGTGACCTTGCCGACGAGGATGTCGCCGGCGACGACCTCGGCACCGATACGGATGATGCCGCGCTCGTCGAGGTCGGCGAGGACCTCTTCGGAGACGTTCGGGATGTCCCGGGTGATCTCCTCCGGGCCGAGCTTGGTGTCACGGGCGTCGACCTCGTGCTCCTCGATGTGGATCGAGGAGAGGACGTCGTCCTGCACGAGGCGCTGCGACAGGATGATCGCGTCCTCGTAGTTGTGACCCTCCCACGGCATGAACGCCACGAGCAGGTTCTTGCCGAGCGCCATCTCACCGTTCTCGGTGGCCGGCCCGTCGGCGAGGACCTGGCTCTCGATGACCCGGTCGCCCTCGGAGACGACGACCTTCTGGTTCACCGAGGTGCCCTGGTTGGAGCGCGAGAACTTGGAGATGCGGTACGTGGTGTACGTGCCGTCGTCGTTCGTCACGGTGATGTAGTCCGCGGAGACCTCCTGGACCACACCCGACTTCTCCGCCTTGAGCACGTCACCGGCGTCGGTGGCACAGCGGTACTCCATGCCCGTGCCGACCAGCGGCGCCTCGCTCTTGATGAGCGGGACGGCCTGACGCATCATGTTCGCGCCCATGAGGGCACGGTTGGCGTCGTCGTGCTCGAGGAACGGGATCATCGCGGTGGCGACCGACACCATCTGGCGCGGCGAGACGTCCATGTAGTCGACGTCGTCGCCGGGGATGTAGTCGATCTCTCCGCCACGACGGCGGACCAGGACGCGGGCCTCGGTGAAGCGCATGTCCTCGGAGAGCGTCGCGTTCGCCTGGGCGATCACGAAGCGGTCCTCTTCGTCGGCCGTCAGGTAGTCGACGTCGTCGGTGACGACGCCCTCGACGACCTTGCGGTACGGCGTCTCGATGAAGCCGAACGGGTTGATGCGCCCGTAGGAGGCCAGCGAGCCGATCAGACCGATGTTCGGGCCTTCAGGCGTCTCGATCGGGCACATGCGGCCGTAGTGCGACGGGTGAACGTCACGGACCTCGAAGCCGGCGCGCTCACGGGACAGACCACCCGGGCCGAGGGCGTTGAGACGACGCTTGTGCGTCAGGCCCGACAGCGGGTTGTTCTGGTCCATGAACTGGGACAGCTGGCTGGTGCCGAAGAACTCCTTGATGGAGGCGACGACTGGCCGGATGTTGATCAGGGTCTGCGGCGTGATCGCCTCGACGTCCTGGGTGGTCATGCGCTCACGCACGACGCGCTCCATACGGGCGAGACCCGTACGGACCTGGTTCTGGATCAGCTCACCGACGTTACGGATACGACGGTTGCCGAAGTGGTCGATGTCGTCGGTCTCGACCATGATCGAACGACCGGACTCACCCACCGTCTCGGTCTCACCGGCGTGCAGCTTCACCAGGTACTTGATGGTGGCGATGATGTCGTCGCTGGTGAGGACACCGGCGTCGAGCGGCTCGTCGGCGCCGAGCTTCTTGTTCACCTTGTAGCGGCCGACCTTCGCGAGGTCGTAGCGCTTCGGGTTGAAGTAGAGGTTCTCGAGCAGCGTCTGAGCGGCCTCGCGCGTCGGCGGCTCGCCCGGACGCAGCTTGCGGTAGATGTCGAGCAGCGCGTCGTCCTGGCCCTGGGTGTGGTCCTTCTCCAGGGTGGCGCGCATCGACTCGTACTCGCCGAACTCCTCGAGGATCTGCTCGGTGGTCCAGCCGAGAGCCTTCAGGAGGACGGTGACGGACTGCTTGCGCTTGCGGTCGATGCGGACACCGACCATGTCGCGCTTGTCGATCTCCATCTCCAGCCAGGCACCCCGGGACGGGATGATCTTGGCGGAGAAGATGTCCTTGTCGGACGTCTTGTCGATGGAGGAGTCGAAGTAGACACCCGGCGAGCGCACGAGCTGCGACACGACGACACGCTCGGTGCCGTTGATGACGAAGGTGCCCTTGTTGGTCATGAGCGGGAAGTCGCCCATGAAGACCGTCTGGGACTTGATCTCGCCGGTCTCGTTGTTGGTGAACTCGGCCGTGACGAAGAGCGGTGCGGCGAACGTGAAGTCGCGCTCCTTGCACTCGTCGATCGAGTTCTTGGGAGGTTCGAAGCGGTGGTCGCGGAAGGTGAGCGACATCGACCCGGAGAAGTCCTCGATCGGCGAAATCTCCTCGAAGATCTCTTCCAGGCCGGACTTGGTGGGGACGTCTTGTCCGCTGTCCAGAGCAGCCTCGACGCGAGCCTTCCAGGCGGCGTTGCCCAGGAGCCAGTCAAAGCTCTCGGTCTGCAGCGCGAGGAGGTTCGGAACCTCGAGGGGCTCCTTGATCTTTGCAAAAGAGATGCGCAGCGGGGCGGTGCTGGCACCGTTGTTCGTATTCGAGGTCGAGGCGTTGCGCGAGGCGGCCAAGAGGGGGTCCTTCCGAGGGCTCGGACTCACTACGCGCGTACCGGCCCCAAGCCGCACACAGAGACAGAAAACCCAAGGTCAGGGAATATCCGGCCATCGGTGCTAGGCGTGGGCATGCCCCTGGTGACGGGCAGGAGGCAGCTAACAGGCAGCGCAAAGGGTCAGTGTAGCCAAACGCCACACTGATGTCCAGTCGCGGTTCTCAGAGACCCACGTTGTTCTCAACAGCTGTTCTCAACACCTATGAATAGCCCTCGCGCGGTGTGCGCTCTTCTTTACTGCCCTCTTCGCTCTCGATCCATGCCTCGGATGCGGATCGAGATGACGACGCGTCCTGAGAATTGCGCGCCGCGTGCGGTTCGTCAAGGGCCCGAGGCTCTGACGGACGTCCGTCGATCTTCACCTGCGCCCGGAGGACGCCTGTTGACGGCCCTCCGTACGCCCAGGAGGAAGGCACGGCGAAGATCACCCTACTCGTCGGGGCGGGAAGATCAAGGCAGCGTCCTGGGGCACGCCAAAGGGCGACCACCCGGATGGGTGATCGCCCTTTGCGATGTGACATCCCCGCCTCACGGCAGGGGCTGCCTCACGGAGTCAGATGACCCGCAGGGTCACTTGACCTCGACGGAGGCGCCGGCGCCCTTGAGGGACTCGGCAGCCTTCTCGGCGGCCTCCTTGGCGACCTTCTCGAGGACGGGCTTCGGGGCGCCGTCGACGAGGTCCTTGGCCTCCTTGAGACCCAGCGAGGTCAGCTCACGCACGACCTTGATGACCTGGATCTTCTTCTCGCCGGCACCCGTGAGGATGACGTCGAACTCGTCCTGCTCGGCCTCGGCCTCGGCGGCGGGGCCACCGGCGGCGGGACCGGCGACGGCAACCGCGGCAGCGGCGGTGACGTCGAACTTCGCCTCGAACGCCTTAACGAACTCGGAGAGCTCGATGAGGGTGAGCTCCTCGAACTGGGCGAGCAGGTCTTCCTGGCTGAGCTTCGCCATGATGGCGTCCTTCCACTAATTCGGCAGGTGCCGGATGTATATGTCGGCGGGCGTACGGGCCCGCTGCGAGCCGGTGAAGCGGAGTGTTACTCCGCCACCTCGGCGTCGGCGGGAGCCGGGGTACCGGCACCGCCCTCCTCGGCCTTCTTGGCGCGAAGCGCTTCCGCGGTGCGGACGAACTTCGACGGCAGAGCCTGGAAGAGCTGCGCAGCCTGAGTCTGCTTGCCCTTCATGGCGCCGGCCAGCTTGGCGAGCAGCACCTCGCGGGACTCGAGGTCCGCGAGCTTCTTGAACTCATCGGCGGACAGCGCCTTACCGTCAAGGACACCGCCCTTGATGATGAGGTTGGGGTTGTCCTTGGCGAAGTCACGAAGACCCTTCGCCGACTCCACCGGGTCACCGGTGACGAAGGCAACCGCCGTCGGACCCGAGAACAGGTCGTCCAGCGTGTCGATCCCGGCCTCGTTGGCCGCAATCTTGGTCAGCGTGTTCTTCACCACGGCGTACTGGGCGTTCTCACCGAGCGAACGGCGCAGCTCCTTGAGCTGTGCCACGGTGAGACCCCGGTACTCGGTCAGCACGGCGGCGTTCGAGCTGCGGAACTGGTCCGTCAGCTCGGCTACCGCGGCAGCCTTGTCGGGCCTTGCCATGAGCGTCGGCCTCCTTCCGGGTGATGAGGACCGCTCAGAAGGGCCGAACAAAACAAAACGCCCCGGCGCAGGCGCCAGGGCGTAGCTCGACCGAACGAATCCGGGAGCTTTCCACAGTCACCTGCGCAGGTCGTCCGTTCTCGACGGATCCTTCGGTCACCGTTTCCTCTGACGAGTCCACGGCGACGACCAGCGGTCTTTGGCTTCTTGGTGAGACTACGCGACCGGAGTCGTCCGGAGCAAATCCGTCCCGGTTCGACCGGTGCGAGAGGTTTGAGGCCGCCTCGGAGCGCTCGGAGCCCCGCGTACGAGGACGGGCCCCGCGGCCTCCGAAGAGGCCGCGGGGCCCGTCCCTGCTGTGACGCGGCTACCGGGTGAGCGCGAGGGCTCAGACGGCGGCCGGGTCCTCCTCGACGAGGAGGTTGCGCACGCGGTTGGAGTCCAGCGGGATGCCGGGGCCCATCGTCGTGCTCATGGTCGCCTTCTTGATGAAGCGACCCTTCGCGGCGGACGGCTTCAGACGGAGGATCTCCTCCAGGGCCGCGCCGTAGTTCTCGACCAGCTTCGTGTCATCGAAAGAGGTCTTTCCGATGATGAAGTGCAGGTTCGAGTGCTTGTCGACGCGGAACTCGATCTTTCCGCCCTTGATGTCGTTGACGGCCTTGACGACATCGGGGGTGACGGTGCCGGTCTTCGGGTTCGGCATCAGACCACGCGGACCGAGCACGCGGCCCAGGCGGCCGACCTTGCCCATGAGGTCCGGCGTGGCGACGACGGCGTCGAAGTCCAGACGGCCCTTCGCCACCTCGTCGATGAGCTCGTCGGCGCCGACGATGTCGGCGCCCGCGGCTTCCGCGGCCGCAGCACGGTCACCGGTCGCGAAGACCAGGACCCGGGCGGTCTTGCCGGTGCCGTGCGGGAGGTTCACGGTGCCACGGACCATCTGGTCGGCCTTGCGCGGGTCAACACCCAGGGCAAACGCGACCTCGACGGTGCTGTCGAACTTCGTGGAGGCGGTGTCCTTGGCGATACGGACGGCCTCGAGCGGGGCGTACTGACGCTCCCGGTCGATCTTCGCGTCCGCAGCGCGGAGGTTCTTGCTGCGCTTCACATCTACTCCTGTGGTTTTCAGAGTGTGGAGTCGTGGTGCGGACCAGCGCTTGGTCCTACCACTGTGGGGCTACGGGGCTGACTCAGCCTTCGACCGTGATGCCCATGGAACGGGCGGTGCCAGCGATGATCTTCGACGCGGCGTCGAGGTCGTTGGCGTTCAGGTCGGGGAGCTTGGTCGTGGCGATCTCGCGGACCTGGTCGGCCGTGAGCTTGGCGACCTTCGTCTTGTGCGGCTCGCCGGAGCCCTTGTCCACACCCGCGGCCTTGAGGATCAGCTTGGCGGCCGGCGGAG
Source organism: Streptomyces sp. NPDC002793 (assembly GCF_040295485.1). Classification (NCBI taxonomy): domain Bacteria; kingdom Bacillati; phylum Actinomycetota; class Actinomycetes; order Kitasatosporales; family Streptomycetaceae; genus Streptomyces; species Streptomyces sp. NPDC002793. The sequence continues at coordinate 171,247 of NZ_JBEOVL010000014.1, forward strand.
TCTTCGTGATGAAGGTGAAGGAGCGGTCGTCGTAGACCGTGATCTCCACCGGCACGACCATGCCACGCTGCGACTCGGTCGCGGCGTTGTAGGCCTTGCAGAACTCCATGATGTTGACGCCGTGCTGGCCCAGTGCGGGACCGACCGGCGGCGCCGGGTTGGCCGCACCGGCGTTGATCTGGAGCTTGATAAGCCCCGTGACCTTCTTCTTCTTGGGAGGCATTGCTCTCTCCGGGTCCTAGTGAGAGTGTTTCGCCGCCATTCCGGTCATCCGGATGGAGGCATACCGCACAACGATAACGGGTATAGCTGCGCGACCAAAAACCGAGCAGGTCAGACCGGCTGCGAAGCCCGTCTGACCTGCTCGGTAGGCATGTGTCCAGGAACTGGCGGGAAACCCGTCAGTTCTTCTGGATCTGGTCGAAGCTGAGCTCGACCGGGGTCTCGCGACCGAAGATCTCGACGAGGCCCTTGACCTTCTTCGAGTCGGCGTTGATCTCGTTGATCGTCGCCTGCAGGGTCGCGAAGGGGCCGTCGGTGACGGTGACCGAGTCGCCCACCTCGAAGTCCAGGACCTGGACCTCGACCTTGCGGGCCGGGGCCGGCTTGCCCTCGGCCTCGGCCGCCTCGCGGGCGGCCTTCTCCTCGGCCTCGGGGGCGAGCATCTTGACGATCTCGTCCAGGGTCAGCGGGTACGGGTCGTAGGCGTTGCCCACGAAGCCGGTGACGCCCGGCGTGTTGCGGACGACACCCCAGGACTCGTTCGTCAGGTCCATGCGCACCAGGACGTATCCCGGGAGCTTGTTCTGACGGACGTTCTTCCGCTCACCGTTCTTGATCTGGACGATCTCTTCCTCGGGCACCTCGGCCTGGTAGATGAAGTCCTCGACGTTGAGCGAGACGGCGCGCTGCTCCAGGTTGGCCTTCACGCGCTTCTCGTAACCGGCGTACGTGTGGATGACGTACCACTCGCCGGGAAGTCCGCGAAGCTCTTCGCGCAGGGCCGCGACGGCGTCGACGGGGGCGGCCGGCTCGGCCTCCTCGGCGGACTCGTCGTCGGCCTCATCGGCGTCGGAGTCGACTCCGGCCTCGTCGTCCTCGGTCTCGTCGTCGGAGTCTTCGTCCTCGTCGGACTCGACACGCACGGCATCCTGCTCGGCGGGCTCGCCCGCGGCGGCGTCAGCAGCGTCGACCTGGTCCGGGGCCACGGCGTCCGACGCCTCGACGATGTCGAGCTCGTCCTCGGCGGACTCGACGGCGCTCGCCGTGGGCTCGGCGTCGTCGTTCAGGTTCGGGTCAGACACGATGGCTGCTTCTTCCTGGATACAAATGGGTGGAACATGCGAAAGGGGCGCCGATGAGGCGCCCTCCGCGGGATCAGCCGAAGACGTACTTGATGACCCGCGCGAATCCGAAGTCAATCACGGTGACGAGACCGATCATCACGACCACGAACACGATCACCACGGCCGTGTACGTCGACAGCTGGCTGCGCGTGGGCCATACGACCTTGCGGAGCTCGGCGACGATCTGGCGGTAGAACAGCGCGAGACGGCCCAGAGGGCCCTTCTTGCCGCGCTTGCCGCCCTTCCGGGCCTTCTTCTTCGACTCGGGGGCTTCGTCCTCGGCATCAGGCATGTCGATGGAGCCCACGGCGTCCGTCACGCTACTCACCTGATTCCGGGTCGTGGCCGTGCCGCGCCCGGTGGAGCCGCACGGCGGTGCATTGAAGTACGTACATGCGCACACATCCTGGCGAAGGAGTGTGTAGCAGGGCCGGAGGGACTTGAACCCCCAACCGCTGGTTTTGGAGACCAGTGCTCTACCAATTGAGCTACGACCCTTTGTGGTTTTCACCAACCTACCGCATCTTCCCCGGTGAGCTGGATGGGAAAACGGTGCGGCTGATGAAGGCCAACGACAGGTGAGTGTACGTGCTCAGCGGCGCCGCGTCGAACAGACAACTACCGACCGGTCCTGTCCGGATGCCGTGCGAGTCCTGTCCGGTCCCTGAAACCCCTGTGCCGAGGCCTTTTCCGGTCTGCGAGCATGGGGGGCATGAGCGCTGCAACTTCCCCCACCGAGCGCCGGGTTTCGGCCCGCGTCGGTGCGATCTCCGAGTCCGCCACCCTCGCCGTCGACGCCAAGGCCAAGGCCCTCAAGGCCGCGGGGCGTCCGGTGATCGGCTTCGGCGCCGGCGAACCCGACTTCCCGACCCCCGGTTACATCGTGGACGCCGCCATCGAGGCGTGCCGCAACCCGAAGTACCACCGCTACACCCCGGCGGGCGGGCTCCCCGAGCTCAAGGCCGCCATCGTGGCGAAGACGCTGCGCGACTCCGGCTACGAGGTCGACGCCTCCCAGGTCCTGGTGACCAACGGCGGCAAGCAGGCCATCTACGAGGCCTTCGCCGCGGTCCTCGACCCGGGCGACGAGGTCATCGTGCCCGCCCCGTACTGGACGACCTACCCCGAGTCGATCCGCCTCGCCGGCGGTGTCCCGGTCGAGGTCGTCGCCGACGAGACCACCGGCTACCGGGTCTCGGTCGAGCAGCTCGAAGCGGCCAGGACCGAGCGCACGAAGGTCGTCCTCTTCGTGTCCCCGTCCAACCCGACGGGTGCGGTCTACAGCGAGGCCGAGACCGAGGCCATCGGCCGCTGGGCCGTCGAGCACGGCCTGTGGGTGATGACCGACGAGATCTACGAGCACCTGGTCTACGGTGACGCGGCCGCCGCCTCGCTCCCCGCGGTCGTGCCCGAGCTGCGTGACAAGTGCATCGTGGTCAACGGCGTCGCCAAGACCTACGCCATGACGGGCTGGCGGGTGGGCTGGATCATCGGCCCGAAGGACATCGTGAAGGCCGCGACCAACCTGCAGTCGCACGCCACCTCCAACGTCAGCAACGTCGCGCAGGCGGCCGCGCTGGCAGCGGTCTCCGGGTCGCTGGACGCGGTCTCCGAGATGCGGACGGCCTTCGACCGCCGCCGCAGGACGATCGTGCGCATGCTCAACGAGATCGAGGGCGTGCTCTGCCCCGAGCCCGAGGGCGCGTTCTACGCCTACCCGTCGGTGAAGGGACTGCTCGGCAAGGAGATCCGAGGCAAGCGCCCCGCGGACTCCGCCGAGCTCGCGGCCCTCATCCTGGACGAGGCCGAGGTGGCCGTGGTGCCGGGCGAGGCCTTCGGTACGCCGGGTTACCTGCGGCTGTCCTACGCGCTGGGCGACGACGACCTGGTCGAGGGCGTCTCGCGGCTCCAGAAGCTGCTGGGCGAGGCCCGCGACTGACCGGACACGCATTCCGCTAGGTGGCTCCCGGCTCCGGCCGGGAGCCACTTTTTTTGTTCGAGCGGTAATCCGGGAGGGGAACCGGGTGACGCGACACCCCCGGGATGCGGCAAGATCCATGGATGGAGCGTGACGTACGGCTGTTGCCCAAGGCCCACCTGCACCTGCACTTCACCGGGTCCATGCGGCCCACGACCCTGCTCGAACTGGCGGACAAGTACGGGGTACACCTGCCCGATGCACTGACCGGCGGTGAGCCACCCAAGCTACGGGCCACCGACGAACGCGGCTGGTTCCGTTTCCAGCGTCTCTACGACATCGCCCGGTCCTGCCTCCGCTCGCCGGAGGACATCCAGCGGCTCGTGCGGGAGACCGCGATGGAGGACGTCGCGGACGGCTCCGGGTGGCTGGAGATCCAGGTTGACCCGACCTCGTACGCCCCCCTGCTCGGCGGGCTCATCCCGGCGATCGAGATCATCCTGGACGCCGTGGACCGTGCGGCCCGCGAGACCGGGCTGGGGATCCGGGTGGTGATCGCGGCGAACCGGATGAAGCATCCGCTGGACGCCCGCACACTGGCCCGGCTCGCCGTGCGGTACGCGGACCGGGGTGTCGTCGGCTTCGGACTCTCCAACGACGAACGCCGCGGAATGGCCCGTGACTTCGACCGTGCCTTCGCCATCGCCCGCGAGGGCGGTCTGCTCGCGGCCCCGCACGGCGGCGAGCTGGCCGGCCCCTCCAGCGTCCGGGACTGCCTGGACGACCTCGACGCGTCCCGGATCGGGCACGGCGTACGGGCGGCCGAGGACCCGAGGCTGCTGCGCAAGCTCGCGGAGCGCGGGGTGACCTGCGAGGTCTGCCCGGCCTCCAACGTGGCCCTCGGCGTCTACGAGAAGCCCGCCGACGTCCCCCTGCGCACCCTGTTCGACGCGGGGGTACCGATGGCGCTCGGTGCGGACGACCCGCTGCTGTTCGGGTCACGGCTGGCCGCACAGTACGACCTCGTGCGCCGCCACCACGGCTTCACCGACGAGGAACTGGCCGAGCTGGCCCGGCAGTCCGTGCGGGGATCGGTGGCGCCCGCCGAGGTGCGGGCGAAGCTGCTGAGCGGGATCGACGCGTGGCTCGCCGGCTGAAGCGGGCCGGCAGGGCGCCCGCTACAGGCTGACGCCGACCGTCACCGGTTCGTTGACGAGCGTGACCCCGAAGGCCTCGTGGACCCCCGCGACGACCTCGCGGGCCAGGGCCAGCAGGTCCTCGGTGGTCGCGTCGCCCCGGTTGGTGAGGGCGAGCGTGTGCTTGCCGGAGATGCGCGCGGGCCCCGTGCCGTACCCCTTGGTGAAGCCCGCCTTGTCGATGAGCCAGGCGGCCGAGGTCTTGACCCTGCCGTCACCTGCGGGGAAGGAAGGGGGCCTGACGTCCGCGCCCAGGCGTTCCTCCGCGCGGGCCAGGAAGGCCGCGTGCCCGGCCGCGTCGAGGATCGGGTTGGTGAAGAAGGACCCGGCCGACCAGGTGTCGTGGTCCTCCGGGTCGAGCACCATGCCCTTGCCCGCCCGGAGCCGGAGGACGGTTTCCCGGGCGGAGGCGGCGGGAACGCGTTCACCCTGTTCGACGCCCATGGCCCTGGCCGTCTCGGGGTAGCGGAGGGGGGCCGACTGCCCGCCCGCGTCCTCCAGGGCGAACCGGACGCGCAGGACGACGAAGCGGTCGGGTTCGGCCTTGAAGCGGCTGTGACGGTAGGAGAACGCGCAGGCCTCGTTCGGGAGGGTGACGGTCTCCCGGGTATCCCGGTCGTAGGCGACGACCTCGGTGATGACCGAGGACACCTCCTGCCCGTACGCCCCGACGTTCTGGATCGGCGTCGCTCCGGCGGACCCGGGGATCCCCGCGAGGCACTCGATCCCTGCCAGTCCCGCCTCGACCGTACGAGCCACGGCGTCGGTCCAGACCTCGCCGGCGGCCAGTTCGAGCGTCGTACCGGAGAGCTCGAAACCCTTGGTCGCGATGCGCAGGGCCGTTCCGCCGAAGCCCTTGTCGCCGATGACCAGGTTGGAGCCGCCACCGATGACCAGGAGCGGGGTGCCGCTGTCGTCGGCTTCGCGTACGGCGGCGATCACCTCCGCGTCGGTCGTGGCCGTCAGGAGGCGGTCGGCCGGACCGCCGAGCCGGAAGGTGGTCAGGGGGGCGAGGGGAGCGTCGTGGAGTTCCTGCACGGGGACAAGAGTACGGTCCGTCCGTGGCCCCGCCGCCCTGGGCGGGGCGGCCACGGACGGCGCGCGGGGTGAGGTGGATCAGGCGAGGCGGACTACGGCGCGGGACATGCCCAGCACCTTCTTGCCGTCGCTCGTCGCCGTCAGGTCGACCCGCACCAGGTTGTCGTCCAGCTTGGCGGCCACCTTGCCGCTGACCTCGATCAGCGCGCCGGTGTCATCGTTCGGCACGACGACCGGCTTGGTGAACCGCACGCCGTACTCGACGACCGCTCCCGGGTCGCCGGCCCAGTCGGTGACCACCCGGACCGCCTCGGCCATGGTGAACATGCCGTGCGCGATCACATCCGGCAGGCCGACCTCGCGTGCGAACTTCTCGTTCCAGTGGATCGGGTTGAAGTCGCCGGAGGCGCCCGCGTACTGCACCAGCGTCGCCCGCGTCACCGGGAACGACTGCGCCGGCAGCTCCGTCCCGACCTCGACGGCCTCGTAAGCAATGCCCGACGTCATCACGCCTCCTCGGCGGCCCGCGCCACCAGCTTGGTCCACGCGGTCACCACGTGCTCACCGGACTCGTCGCGCACCTCACCGCGGATGTCCACGATGTCGTTGCCCGCCATCGACTTGACCGCCTCGATGGTCGAGGTGACCGTCAGCCGGTCCCCCGCCCGCACGGGACGCACGTACGCGAACTTCTGGTCGCCGTGCACCACACGGCTGTAGTCCAGGCCCAGCTGCGGGTCCTGCACCACCTGCCCGGCGGCCTTGAAAGTGATCGAGAACACGAACGTGGGCGGGGCGATCACGTCCGAGTGCCCCAGAGCCTTGGCGGCCTCCGGATCCACGTATGCGGGGTTGGTGTCACCCACCGCCTCCGCGAACTCCCGGATCTTCTCCCGGCCGACCTCGTACGCCGGGGTGGGCGGATAGGTCCGCCCCACGAAGGACTGGTCGAGCGCCATGAGCCCGGTACCTCCTGGTGAAATATCGAAAAGGGCGAGGAACGACCCATACAACGACACGAGGCCGCCCCCAGTGGGGACGGCCTCGTGTACGAGCCTGATTCAGCGCGTTTCGCGGTGCGCAGTGTGCGAGTTGCAGCGCGGGCAATGCTTCTTCATCTCAAGACGGTCCGGGTTGTTACGCCGGTTCTTCTTGGTGATGTAGTTCCGCTCCTTGCACTCCACGCAGGCCAGCGTGATCTTCGGGCGGACGTCGGTGGCAGCCACGTGAGTGCTCCTTGGACGGACGATGGACGGATGAACGCAAAAAAGAGTAGCCGATCGAAGGACCGACCCCACAATCGGCTACCGTTAGTAGCGGTGACCGGACTTGAACCGGTGACACAGCGATTATGAGCCGCTTGCTCTACCGACTGAGCTACACCGCTTTGATGCCGAGTTTCCCCGCCGAAGCGGGGTTACCCGATCACCAGAGCCCCAATGCGGAATCGAACCGCAGACCTTCTCCTTACCATGGAGACGCTCTACCGACTGAGCTATTGGGGCGAGCGAGGAAGACATTACACGGTCTGTCGCCGATCGCCCAAATCCGTTTCCCGCACCCCGTCCGACCCCCTCCCCGCACCCCCACCCGTCCCCGCCACCGCCCCCCTGATCAGGCCCTTGATCAGGCCTTTGATCAACTCGCACGCCCTCACGGCGGCCCGCCTCACCGGCCCCGGCCGCCCCCCTCTCCACGCCCGTCCCACAGGGCCACATTCGTACGACTAATCTGCCCTCCGCGGAGCGGGCCGGACCCCCGCCTAAGCTCGGCGCACTCGGCGTGATCCTGCATGTCATCCAGGAGCGGCACGATGCCCGAAAGCCCCAGCGCCGCGCCCACGCTGCTCCTCAGCGGGGCACGGCTCGCGGACGGGCGCGCCGTCGACGTGCGGATCGGCGGCCAGGACATCGAGGCGGTCGGGACGGCGGGCAGCCTCACCACCCGGGGGACGCGTCTGGATCTGCGCGGCTACCTCCTGTTGCCCGCCCCCGCCGAACCCCACGCCCATGCCGACACGGCTCTCACCGCCACCGTGGGAGGCCCCCGGTCCCATCGGCCCGGGGACGTACGGCGCCGCGCCACGGAGGCCGCGCTGCTCCAGCTCGGCCACGGGGCGACAGCGCTGCGCGCCCACGTGAGCGTCGGCGGCGCACACGGCCTCGGCGCCCTGGAAGGCGTCCTCGCGGCCCGCCGCTCCCTGCGCGGCCTCACCGACCTGACCGCCGTCGCCGTACCCCGGCTGCTCACCGGCGCCGCCGGGGCCGACGGCCTCGCCGTGCTCCGGGACGCCCTGGAGATGGGCGCGGGCGTGATCGGCGGCTCCCCGGGCCTCGACCCCGATCCGGCCGGCTGGACCGAAGCCGCCCTGGACCTGGCCGCCACCCACGACAGACCCGTCGACCTGCACACGGACGGTGACGACCCCGCCCAGCTCGCACGGCTGGCCACCATGGCCGACGGGCTCCGCCCAGGCCTCTGTCTCAGCCCCTGCGCGGGCCTCTCGCGGCTCCCCGGCGACCAGGTGACCCGCACCGCTGACCGGCTCGCCGCAGCCGCTGTCACCGTGGTCTGCCTTCCCCAGGGCGGCTGCTCCGGCGCGCGGCTCCGCGGGACACCTCCCGTACGACTGCTGCGAGCCGCCGGGGTGCGGGTCGCGGCCGGCAGCGGCGCCCTGCGCGACAGCTCCAACCCCGTCGGCCGCGGCGACCCCCTGGAGGCGGCGTACCTGCTGGCCTCTCAGCAGGGCCTCAGCCCGGAACACGCCTACGACACCGTCGCAGGGGCCGCCAGAGCCGCGCTGGGCCTGCCCCGGGTACGCGTCGAGGCCGGCTTCCCGGCCGAGCTGCTCGCCGTGCGCGGGGACGGACTGGCCGGGGCCCTCTCCCTCGCGTACAGCAGGATCGTGGTGCACCGAGGGCGCGTGGTGGCGCGGACCAGTGCCGTACGCGAGTACCGCGACTCCGGGGCGGCAGCGGCCGCCCTCGGCCTGCCTCAGCAGGGACGCGCCGATTCCGGGTCCGGCGGCGGGCCTTGAGCGCGAGGGCGGCCCACGGCGTACGGTCGGAGGCATGCGCATTGTCATTGCAGGTGGACATGGTCAGATCGCGCTGCGGCTCGAGCGGCTGCTCGCCGCGCGCGGTGACGAAGCGGTGGGCGTCATCCGCAACCCGCAGCAGGGTGAGGACCTGAGGGCGGCAGGGGCCGAGGCCGTCGTGCTCGACCTCGAATCGGCGTCAGTCGAGGAGGCGGCGGCGGTTCTGCGAGGGGCTGACGCGGCGGTCTTCGCAGCGGGCGCCGGGCCGAACAGCGGTTCGGCGCGCAAGGACACGGTGGACCGCGGGGCGGCCGTGCTCTTCGCGGACGCGGCGGAACAGGCGGGCGTGCGGCGCTACGTCGTGGTCTCCTCGATGGGCGCCGACCCCGACCACCGGGGCGACGAGGTCTTCGACGTGTACCAGAGGGCCAAGGGCGAGGCTGACGCGAACGTACGCGCGAGGAGCGGCCTGGACTGGACGATCCTGCGCCCCGGGATGCTGACGAACGACGCCGGTACCGGTCAGGTCCTGCTCGCCGCCTCGACGGGCCGCGGCCCGGTGCCCCGCGACGACGTGGCGGCAGTGCTGCTGGAGCTGCTGGACACCCCGGCCACGGCGGGCCTGACCCTGGAGCTGATCAGCGGCTCCAAGCCGGTGACGGTCGCGGTGAAGGACATCGCGGGGAACTGAGGCCCGCCTTCCGTCCTCCGCCGCGGACGCGAGGCGTTCAGGCATGCGAGGGCCTCCGGGGGATAGCGTCAGCCGCATGGACGGTGTCCCTGATCGCCGGGGCTGGATCCCCTGCTACCTCGGCGGGGCGATCTTCGCCGTGTGCATGGCGGGAACCACCCTGCCCACCCCGCTCTACAGCCTCTACCAGGACGAGCTCGGGTTCTCCGAGCTGACGGTCACCGTGGTGTACGCCGTGTACGCCTTCGGCGTCATCGGGGTGCTCCTGCTCGCGGGCAACGCCTCCGACGCGGTGGGCCGGCGCCCCGTGCTGCTGTGGGGGCTGGGCTGCGCGGCGGCGAGCGCCGCCTGCTTCCTGTGCGCCACGGCACTGGGCTGGCTGTACGCGGGGCGGCTGCTCTCAGGCCTCTCGGCGGGGCTGTTCACCGGGGCGGCCACCGCGTACGTCATGGAGCTCGCGCCCGGTAGGCACTCCCCCCGGGCCTCGTTCGTGGCGACGGCGGCCAACATGGGCGGCCTGGGCTGCGGTCCACTGCTCGCCGGGGTCCTCGCGCAGTACGCGCCCTGGCCACTGCATCTGCCGTTCGTCGTACACCTGGTGCTGCTGGCCGCCTCTGCGGTTCTGCTGCTCGGCCTGAGGGACACCGTGACCGAGCGGCGACCGCTGAACACCGTCCGCCCGCGGCGGCCCGGTCTGCCACCCGAGGTCCGGGCGGTGTTCCGGCCGGCGGCACTCGCCTCCTTCGTGGGGTTCGCGCTGTTCGGGGTGTTCACCTCGGTCAGCCCTGCTTTCCTCTCCCAGTTCCTGGACGTGGAGAACCACGCCGTGAGCGGGCTGGTCGTCGCGTTGGCCTTCTTCGCCTCGATCGCCGGGCAGTCGGTGGTGGGCAGGATCGGCGAGCAGTGGTCGCTGCCGCTGGGCTGCGCATGCCTCCTCGGCGGACTGGCCCTGCTCGCCGGCGCCCTGTGGTGGCACCTGCTGCCCCTGGTCGTGCTGAGCGCGCTCCTCGGCGGCGGGGGCCAGGGGCTCGCCTTCCGGGCAGCCCTGTCCCAAGTGGCCGGGGCATCCCCCGAGGACCGGCGGGCGGCGGTGATCTCGACGCTGTTCGTGGTCGCGTACGCGGGCATCTCACTGCCGGTGATCGGAGTGGGCGTCCTCACGGATCACATCGGCCTCCAGGACGCGGGCCTGGTCTTCATCGCCTGCATGGCCGCCCTGGTGACGTACGCCGGCGTGCACCTGGCCCGGCGGCGTCCTGCCGGGGAGAGGTCCTGACCACGGCAGACAGGCCAAGAGGTCGTCGTACGGTCGAAGGGTCGTCGTACGGCCGAGAGGCCCTGTCTCGGCCCTCCCTCACCCGGTCGGCTCGACGGCGGGGCAACTGGCGTGGCGCGGGGGGACCTTCAGCGAGATCAGATAGGCATCGACCGACTCCTGCACGCACGGGCTGCTGTTGTACGTGCCGTGGCCCCAGCCCTCGTAGGTGCACGAACACCGCAAGCTGGTCCCGGAGACCAGGGCCGGGGAGCCACCATGGGATTCGGGGCCGTCAGGCGCGCTCCGCAGCGACACTTGCACACACGCAGAAACCCCGCCCGACCTGGTGTTAAGCAGGTCGGACGGGGTTTCCCGTCCTGTGGCGGCGCCAGGGTTCGAACCTGGGTAGGCTGAGCCGGCAGATTTACAGTCTGCTCCCTTTGGCCACTCGGGCACACCGCCTGGAACGACGCGTCGGATCCCTGTGGGGGCTCCTTGGCGACGACGTAAACGATACCTGATGCTCAGGGGTGCTCCGCCACCTGTTTGATCAGCACCGGGCACGCGCGGGTGTGGCTAGGCTTTGGCCCGTACCCCAACGCATACGACGCAAGGAGCCACACGTCATGGCCGACTCCAGTTTCGACATCGTCTCGAAGGTCGAGCGGCAGGAGGTCGACAACGCCCTCAACCAGGCCGCCAAGGAGATCTCCCAGCGCTACGACTTCAAGGGGACGGGCGCGTCGATCTCCTGGTCCGGCGAGAAGATCCTGATGGAGGCGAACGGCGAGGAGCGGGTCAAGGCGATCCTCGACATCTTCCAGTCCAAGCTGATCAAGCGGGGGATCTCCCTGAAGTCGCTGGACGCGGGCGAGCCGCAGCTTTCCGGCAAGGAGTACAAGATCTTCGCCACGATCGAGGAGGGCATCTCCCAGGAGAACGCCAAGAAGGTGGCGAAGATCATCCGCGATGAGGGCCCTAAGGGCGTCAAGGCGCTGGTCCAGGGCGACGAGCTGCGGGTCAGCTCCAAGAGCCGGGACGACCTGCAGACCGTGCAGGCGCTGATCAAGGGCAAGGACCTCGACTTCGCGGTGCAGTTCGCGAACTACCGGTAGGCGGTTCGCTGCCGGGTGCAGCGGGTCGCGGGCGGGGCGTGCCGGTCGGCATGGCCCGCCCCGTTGCCGTTTCCGGGGCCTGCCCGCAAGGGGCCCGCTCGCAAGGGGGCTATGCGGAAGGGGCGTGTGCGGGCGGGGTCAGCGGCGTTCGCGGGAGTTACCGAAGAGCAGCCTGTAGGCGATCAGCAGGACGAGGGATCCGGCGATGGCCGCGATCCAGGTGGCCGTGTCGTAGAAGTCCGTGCTGATCGGGCGGTCGAGGAAGCGGGACGACAGCCAGCCGCCGAGGAAGGCGCCCACGATGCCGATGAGGGTGGTGCCGATGATCCCGCCGGGGTCGCGGCCCGGCAGGAGAAACTTGGCTATGGCTCCGGCCAGCAGCCCGAGGATGATCCAACTGATGATGCTCATGTTCGCGTTCCTACCCGTCACTCGTTCCTGCAAGCCAGGACGTCTGCGGGGACGGGTGCGGTTGCCTGCCTGACACCCTCAGCGGGCCGCGAACGGCTGGTCCGTGCGGACGATCTCCTTGCCGAAGGGCATCAGCGAGACCGGTATGAGCTTGAAGTTCGCGAGGCCCAGCGGAATACCGATGATCGTGACGCACAGGGCGATGCCGGTGAAGACGTGGCCGAGCGCGAGCCACCAGCCGGCCAGGATCACCCAGAGGACGTTGCCTATGAGGGAGGCGCCTCCGGCATCGCGACGGTCGACGACGGTGTGGCCGAAGGGCCAGAGGGCGTACACGCCGATGCGGAAGGCGGCCAGGCCGAAGGGGATACCGATGATCGTGACGCAGAGCAGGAGACCTGCGGCCATGTAGCCCAGGAACAGCCAGAATCCGGACAGGACCAGCCATATGACGTTCAGGATTGTCTTCACGGTCGATACCCTGCCATCTGCTCGAGTCGGGCGATGCGTTCAGCCATGGGCGGGTGGGTGGAGAACATCTTGGACATGCCCTGGCCGGGCCGGAACGGGTTCGCGATCATCATGTGGCTCGCGGTCTCGATCCGTGGTTCGGGCGGGAGCGGAAGCTGTTTGGTCCCGGCGTCGAGCTTGCGCAGGGCGGACGCCAGGGCGAGCGGGTCGCCGGTGAGCTGAGCCCCGGACGCGTCTGCCTGGTACTCACGGGAGCGGCTCACGGCGAGCTGGATCACGGAGGCGGCGAGTGGGCCGAGGATCATGATCAGGAGCATCCCGAGGAGCCCGGGGCCGTCGTCGTCGTCGGACCGGCCCACGGGGATGAGCCACGCGAAGTTCACCAGGAACATGACGACCGAGGCGAGAGCGCCCGCGACGGACGAGATGAGGATGTCGCGGTTGTAGACATGACTCAGCTCGTGGCCGAGAACACCACGCAGCTCGTGCTCGTCGAGTATCTGGAGGATGCCTTCGGTGCAGCACACGGCGGCGTTGCGGGGGTTGCGGCCGGTGGCGAAGGCGTTGGGTGCCTGCGTCGGGGAGATGTACAGCCGGGGCATGGGCTGGCGTGCCGCCGTGGACAGCTCGCGCACGATGCGGTAGAGCTGTGGCGCCTCGAATTCGCTGACCGGGCGTGCCCTCATGGCGCGCAGGGCGAGCTTGTCGCTGTTCCAGTACGCGTAGGCGTTGGTGGCGAGCGCGACGAGAAGGGCCACGATCAGGCCGGTCCGTCCGAAGAAGCTGCCGATGACGATGATGAGGGCCGAGAGACCCCCGAGGAGTACAGCGGTTTTCAGCCCGTTGTGCCGGCGGTGCACGGTACGCCCTCCAAATGGTGCAGCAGGGGAACCCTTGCTCGTGGTGCTCCACTCCCCAGTGGAACTTCCCGTAATGGTCAACGCGAGGCGAAGAGAGCTAGTTCCCTTGTGCGAGGGCACCGGGCGCACAGGCAGCAGGGGCGGATCCGGGTGGATCCGCCCCTGGGCCGTACGGGTGGGTGTTCCGCGGGTGTGGCCGCGGTCAGCGCTGAGCGGGGAGCCCTGCGAGCTCGCGGGCTTCGGCGTCCGGCTCGACATCGCTGGTGCAGTGGGCGCAGCGGGTGGCGATGGAGGGGATCTCGGTGTAGCAGCGCGGGCAGTCGCGGAGGGCGGCCTTGATGTCGGCCTGCTGCTCCTCCTCCTTCGTCGTGAAGCGGTTCTGGACCTTGGCCATGGGGACGACGACCAGGAAGTAGAGAACGGCGGCGGTGATGATGAAGGCGATGGCGGCGCTGATGAAGAGGCCGTAGGGGAAGATCGCGCCGTCGACGGTGAAGGTGGCCTTGCTGAAGTCACCGGTCCCGCGTGTGAAGAGACCGATCAGCGGCACGATGAAGGCGTTGCTGAAGCCGGTGACGACGGCGGTGAAGGCTGCTCCCACTGCGAGGCCGATGGCCATGGAGATGACGTTTCCGCGCAGGATGAAGTCTTTGAACCCGTTCAGCACCGCTCTGGCTCCTCTTTGCTCTTCTTGCGTGTTTTACGTGACGTGTGCACGCATGACCATGCCCTGTGCGCGGCTGCGGGGGCAAGCCGGTCGGAGCGGTCAGAAGAGGTTGACAGCTGCGAACCTGAGGATGAGCTGGGGAGCACCGGACAGTGTGATTCCGGCTACTGCGGTGAGGGTGATCGCCCAGGTGAGCGACGCAGGGACCCGGTGTCCGGGTGCGGTGGGCGCTGCCTCGGAACCCGGGGACGTCGCCGGGGCCCGGAAGAGGGCAGCCGTCCACTGAAGGTAGTAGTACAGCGCGATCACCACGTTGACGGCCATGACGACGGCGAGCCAGCCGAGACCGGCGTCGACGGCCGAGGAGAAAACCGTGACCTTGGCGAAGAGGCCGATGATGCCGGGTGGCAGGCCTGCCAGGCAGAGCAGGAAGAAGCCCATGGCGAGTGCGGCCAGGGGGCGGGTGGCGTAGAGGCCTCGGTAGTCGCTGATCCGGTTGCCGGGGTGGCTGCGGGCCACGAGCGCGGCCACCGCGAAGGCCCCGAGGTTCACCACGGCGTACATCAGGGCGTAGGCGACCGTGGAACCGATCTGGTCGTCGCTGGAGTACGCGGCGGCGGCGATCGGGACGAGGAGGTAGCCCGCCTGGCCGACGGACGACCAGGCGAGGAGGCGCACGGCGCTCCGGGCGCGGGTGGCGTTCTGCCGGAGCGCGGCGAGGTTGCCGATGGTCATGGTCAGCGCGGCGAGCACGGCCAGGGCCGGCCCCCAGACGTCGGCGTAGGAGGGGAAGCCGATCACCGTGACGAGGACGATGCCGGAGAAACCGACCGCCTTGCCGACGACCGAGAGGTAGGCGGCGACGGGGAGCGGGGCTCCTACGTAGGTGTCGGGGACCCAGAAGTGGAACGGCGCGGCGGCCGTCTTGAAGGCGAAGCCGACGAGGGTGAGGACGACGCCGGTCTCGGCGAGGGTCGAGAACCTGTCCGGTACGTCGTCGAGGCGGGCGGCGATCTCCGTGAGGTGCATGGTGCCGGTGGTCGCGTAGACGAAGCTGACGCCCAGGAGCGTGACGGCGGTGGCGACGACGGAGGAGAGGAAGAACTTCAGGGCGGCTTCGGAGGAGCGGCGGTCGCCGCGTTTGATGCCGACGAGGGCGAACGCGGGGAGCGAGGCGACTTCGAGGGCGACGACGAGGGTGGCCAGGTCCCGGGCCGCGGGCAGCAGTGCGGCGCCCGCGGCGGAGGACAGCAGCAGGAACCAGAACTCGCCTGCGGGGAGCTTTCGGGTGTCGCCGATCGACAGCAGTGCGGTGAGCAGGGCGCCGCCGAGCACGAGGGCCTGGATGGCGAGAGCGAAGTGGTCCGCGGTGTAGCTGCATGCCTGGGTCCCGCCGGTGAGGCAGAAGGTGGAACGGTCCCCGGCGCGCAGCGGGACGAGCATGGCGAGTGCGGCGACGAGCCCGGCGACGGCTCCGTAGCCGAGGAACGGCTTGCGCCGTTCGCTGACGAAGAGGTCGGCGACGAGGACGAGCAGGGCGACGGCCGCCGCGATGACGGGCGGTGCGATCGCGAGCCAGTCGACGGACTGGACGAGGCTTGCCGCCCCGGTTGCGCTGTCGGCTGCCACGGTCACGACTTGCCTCCTGCGAGGAGCTTCTGCACGGCCGGGTCGGTGAGGCCGAGGAGGACGGCGGGCCAGAGTCCGGCGAGGACGGTCAGGGCGGCGAGCGGGGTCCAGGCGGCGAACTCGTAGCGCTGGATGTCGGCGACCGGGTGCGGCTGCTCACGGTGCTCGCCCATGCAGACGCGGCGTACGACGATCAGCATGTACGCGGCGGTGAGCAGGGTGCCGAGGGCTCCGATGGACATGAACGTGAGGAACGCGGGGCGGCTGAGCCCTTCGGCGGGGTCGAACGCACCGAACAGGGTGAGCATCTCGCCCCAGAATCCGGCGAGTCCGGGGAGCCCGAGCGAGGCGACTGCGGCGAAGGCGAGGAGACCGCCGAGCCGGGGCGCACGGCCGTAGAGGGCTGCGCCGGTGGCGCCGGCGAGGGTGTCGAGGTCGGCCGTGCCGTAGCGGTCCTTGACGGCACCGACCAGGAAGAACAGCAGGCCGGTGATGAGGCCGTGGGCGATGTTGGCGAAGAGCGCACCGTTCACACCGGTGGGGGTCATGGTCGCGATGCCGAGGAGCACGAAGCCCATGTGCCCCACGGAGGAGTAGGCGATCAGACGCTTGAGGTCGCCCTTGGCTCCGGGGCGGGCGAGGGCGAGGCAGGCGAGGGAGCCGTAGATGATCCCCACGACGGCGAACGCCGCCAGGTACGGCGCGAAGGTCTGCATCCCGTCGGGTGCGACGGGGAGCAGGATGCGGACGAATCCGTACGTACCCATCTTGAGCAGTACGCCGGCGAGGAGCACGGAGCCGACGGTGGGTGCCGCGGTGTGGGCGTCCGGCAGCCAGCTGTGCAGGGGCCACATCGGGGTCTTCACCGCCAGGCCGATCCCGACGGCCAGTACGGCGATGACCTGCACGGATGTGGTGAGGCCCCGGCCGTTGTCAGTGGCGAGTGCCACCATGTCGAAGGTGCCGCTCTTCAGTCCGATGAGGAGCAGCCCCAACAGCATGATCACGGAGCCGAGCAGCGTGTAGAGGATGAACTTCCAGGCGGCGGGCTGCTTCCGGTCACCGCCCCAGCGGGCGATGAGGAAGTACATCGGGATGAGGACCATCTCGAAGGCCAGGAAGAACAGCAGCAGGTCAAGGACGGCGAAGGTCGCCAGGGTGCCGGACTCGAGGACGAGGACCAGGGCGACGAAGGCCTTCGGGGAGGGGCCTGCGGGGGGCTTGAAGTAGCTGTGGAGCGCGCAGAGGAAGGTCAGCAGCGCGGTCAGCACGAGAAGGGGGAGCGAGATGCCGTCGGTACCGAGATGGATCCGGACGTCCAGTGCCGGGATCCAGCTGATGTCCGTGGTGGCCTGCATCTTCGACGGGTGGTCGTGGTCGAAGCCCGCGGTCAGGACGAGCGTGGCGATGAGCACGGCGCCGGTGACGGTCACACCGTGGCGGAGCACGGCCTGGTCGGGGTTCCTGCCCTTGAGTCCGGGCGGGGCGGGCAGGAGCGCGGTGGCGGCGCCGAGGAGCGGGGCGACGACGACGAACGCCAGAAGGAGCTGCATCACGGATGCGCTGATATCGAACACGGTTCACGCCCCGGCGTAGACGTTGGCAAAGACGACGGCGGCGATCGCCAGGACAAGGGTTCCGGCGAGCAGCGCGCCGAGGTAGGTCTGCACGTTGCCGGTCTGGGCGCGGCGGATCACGGTGCCGAGTCCGCGGGCGATGCTGCCCGAGCCGCGCACGTAGGTGTCGACGACCTCACGGTCCAGGAAGCGGACGAGCCGTGCGGCAGCGACGACGGGGCGCACGAACAGCGCCGTGTACAGGGCGTCGAGGTGGAAGCCCGTGACGGCGTGACGGTGCAGCGGCCCCAGCAGGAGCCGGCCGGGGTCCGAGGGGTCGGGGGCGCCTGCGATGGTGCCGTACGCCGCGGTGTGCGAGGCGGTGGCCTCGGCCTCCACGCGTCCGGGTTCGGCGCCGGGGTGGGCGGCGACCGCGCCGATCGGGGGGCGGCCGGCGAGCGCCGTGGTGTGGCGCCACGCGCCGTAGGTGACGAGTCCGCCGACGAGGCCGACGCCGGTGGAGAGGACGGCGGTCGTGAGGGAGGGGGCGAGGCTGTGTCCGTCGAACCAGTCGGTGAGTACCCCGGCGGTGAGACCGAAGGCGATCGTGGGGACGGCGAGGACCCAGAGGACGGAAGTCATCGCGACGGGCTGCCGGCCGTGGTCGGGGGCCTCGGGGCCACGCCCGCGGAAGGCGAGGAGCCACAGCCTGGTGGCGTAGGCGGCGGTGAGGACCGCTGCGGCGAGTCCGGCGACGAGGACGGTCCAGCCTGCAGCCGCCGGGGCGACGCCGCGGTCCCCGAGGGCGGTGTGCTCGGCGGCGACGAGGACGGCTTCCTTGGAGAAGAAGCCGGCGAACGGAGGAATGGCGGCGAGCGCGAGGAGGGCGACGGTCATCGTCCAGTAGGCGTCGGGGATGCGCCTGGTCAGCCCGCCCATGCGGGACATGGCGGCCAGTGAGTTGGTTCCCGCCGCGTGGATGACGACACCCGCGGCGAGGAAGAGGACGGCCTTGAACGCACCGTGTGACAGGAGGTGGAAGACGGCTGCCCCGCGGTCACCTACAGCCAGGGCTCCGGACATGTAGCCGAGCTGGCCGATCGTCGAGTAGGCGAGGACGCGCTTGATGTCGTCCTGCGCGAGTGCGGCGAGCCCGGAGCCGATCATCGTGACGGCCGCCATCACCGCGAGGACGACGAGGGCGGCGCCCGAGGCGGCGAAGACGGGGATGAGCCGGGCCACGAAGTAGATACCGGCGGCGACCATCGTCGCGGCGTGGATCAGCGCGGAGACGGGGGTGGGGCCGGCCATCGCGTCGGGCAGCCAGGTGTGGAGGGGGAACTGCGCGGACTTGCCGGCGACGCCGGCGAGGAGCAGCAGGGCGATGAGTGTGGGGTGATCGAGACCGCCGTTGTTCACGGCGGCCAGGATGCCGGTGATGCGGAAGGTACCGGTGTCCGCGGCGAGCGCGAACAGCCCGATCAGGAAGGGCACGTCGCCGAGCTTGGTGACGAGGAACGCCTTGAGGGAGGCCGCCCGCGCCTCGGGGGTCTCCCAGTAGTGACCGACGAGGAAGTACGAGCAGATGCCCATGATCTCCCAGCCGACCAGGAGCACCATCAGGTCGCCTGAGTAGACGACGAGCAGCATCGCGGAGGTGAAGAGGGAGACGAGGGCCGCGTACGAGGGGTAGCGGGCGTCGTCCTTGAGATACGCCGTCGAGTAGATCTGGACGCACGTGGCGACGAGACCGACGAGGACGGCTGTGAGGACGGCGAAGCCGTCCAGGTGCAGGGCCAGGTCGATCGGGACCGAGCCGGTGGGCGTCAGCTGGGTCGCGGCGTCGATGGGACGGCCACCGCCCTGGCGTACGGCGACGACGACGGCGAGGACGGTGGCGAGGAGGGCCGGGAGGACGGCGAGGGGACGGACGAAGCCGGGCGCGGTCCGGCCCAGGAGCAGTCCTGCGGCGGCGCCCAGGAAGAGGAGGAGGGGGACGAGGACGGCGAGGGTCGTGGTGGTCACGCGGTGGCCTCTGCCTTCTTTGCCTTCCCTGCCGGAGCAGTGGCCTGGTCTGCGGTGGTGTCCTGGGCTGCGTCGGCGTCGGCGTCGGGATCACCGGGGAGTGTCTCGGCTTCGGCGGTCTCCGCGGTGTCGCGCAGACGGTCGACGTCCGAGCTGCCACGGTTGCGGTAGACGGCCAGGACGATCGCCAGGCCGATGCCGATCTCGGCTGCGGCGATGGCGATCGTGAAGAGGGTGAGCGCCTGGCCGGCGTGGAGTGCGTCGCGTAGCCAGACGTCGAAGGCGACCAGGTTGAGGTTGACGGCGTTGAGCATGAGCTCGACCGACATGAGGACGAGGATCACGTTGCGGCGGGCGAGCACGCCGTACAGCCCGATGCAGAAGAGGAGGACGGCCAGGACGGCGGGATAGGCGAGGTGCATCAGCGCTTGTCCTCCCGGTTCGCGGCGGGGCCGTCCACTCGGCCGCTCGGCCCGGCCTTGCGGTCGGTCTGCCCGGCTTTACGGTCCTTGCGGTCCTTGCGGTCCTTGCGATCCATGCGGTCCTTGCGGGACAGGACGATCGCGCCGACGAGGGCGGCGAGCAGCAGGACGGAGAGGGCCTCGAAGGGGAGGACCCAGTGCCGGAAGAGGAATTCTCCGGAGGCCTTGGTGGAGCCCTGGGCCGGACCGTCCAGATTGATCCAGGTCGTACGGAAGGCGTCCACGACGACCCAGACGAGAGCCGCTGCGGAGGCGACGGCGACGCCGAGGGCGATCCACCGGTTGTCCGAGTCGGCGTCCGGGGAACGGCCGATGGGGGCTCTGGTGAGCATCAGTCCGAAGAGGAGGAGGACCACGACGGAACCGACGTAGATGAGGACCTGCACCCAGGCGATGAACTCGGCGGTGAGCAGGAGGTACTCCACCGCGATGCCGCCGAGCGCCACGACGAGCCAGAGGGCCGCGTGCACGAGCTGCTTGGTCGTGACGGTGATGAGTGCTGCGCCGAGAGTGGCGAGTCCGACCAGGACGAAAGCGATCTCGACGCCGGTCGGTGAGAGGAAGCCGGGGTGGCCGGCGGTGGCCGCGAGGGTCACTCCTGCCCCTCCTGTTCCGCTGCCTGCGCCGGCCGGGCGGCCTCCGCGTCGTCCGCCGCCTGGGCCTCCTTCGCAGCCTGGGCGTCCTTCGCCACCTGGGCCCGGAGCTTGTCGGCGGTCTTACGGGCGGCGGCGATCTCCTTGGGCTCCTCGGCTCCCGGGTCGAGCGCGGGCGGCTCGGGAACGGTCCACATCCACTCGCGGAGCTTGTCGCGCTCATGGGTGAGCTCGTGGATATCCGTCTCCGCGTACTCGAACTCCGGCGACCAGAACAGCGCGTCGAAAGGACAGACCTCGATGCAGATGCCGCAGTACATGCACAGGGCGAAGTCGATGGCGAAGCGGTCCAGGACGTTGCGGCTGCGCTCGCGGCCACCGGGGGCGGACGCGGGCACCGTCTCCTTGTGGGAGTCGATGTAGATGCACCAGTCGGGGCATTCGCGGGCACAGAGCATGCAGACCGTGCAGTTCTCCTCGAACAGCCCGATGACGCCCCGGGTACGGGGCGGCAGTTCGGGCTGGACGTCCGGGTACTGCGCGGTGACCGTGCGCTTCGTCATGGTCCGCAGGGTGACGGCGAGGCCCTTGGCCAGACCTGAGCCGGGGATCGGGGGCACTAGTTGATCGCCACCTTCACGATGCCGGTGAGCGCGATCTGCGCGAGGGCGAGGGGGATGAGTGTGGTCCAGGCGAGTTTCTGCAGCTGGTCCTCGCGCAGCCGGGGGTAGGTGACCCGCAGCCAGATGACGACGAACGCGAGTACGCCGGTCTTGAGCAGGGTCCAGACCCAGCCGAGCCCGTCGGCGCCGAGCGGTCCGTGCCATCCGCCGAGGAAGAGGACGGTCGTCAGACCGCACAGGACGACGATGCCGGCGTACTCGGCGAGCAGGAACAGCGCGAAGCGGAGACCCGTGTACTCGGTGTACGCGCCGAAGATGATCTCCGAGTCGGCGACCGGCATGTCGAAGGGCGGGCGCTGGAGTTCGGCGAGCCCTGCCACGAAGAAGACCAGGGCACCGACGATCTGCCAGGGCAGCCACCACCACTCGAAGGCGTTCAGGATGCCGGGGAGCGAGACGGTACCGGCCGCCATGGCCACGGACGCGGCGGCGAGCAGCATCGGCAGTTCGTAGGCGAGGAGCTGCGCTGCGGTGCGGAGACCGCCGAGCAGGGAGAACTTGTTGGCCGAGGCCCAGCCCGCCATCAGCGAGCCGAGCACACCGACGCCCATGACGGCCAGTACGAAGAAGATGCCGGCGTCGACGACCTGTCCGACCGCTCCCTCGCCGGGGCCGATCGGAATGGCGAGGAGCACCAGGAGGTACGGGAGCAGGGCGACGGCTGGGGCCAGTTGGAAGATGCGGCGGTCCGCTTCGGCCGGGACGACGTCTTCCTTCTGCGCGAACTTCACCCCGTCCGCGACGAGCTGGGCCCAGCCGTGGAACCCGCCCGCGTACATGGGGCCGAGGCGGCCCTGCATGTGGGCCATCACCTTGTGTTCGGCCTGCCCCACGACGAGCGGGACGACCATGAACACGGCAAAGACGATGATGAGGCGGAGGGCGACGTCGAGTACGTCGTTCACGCGGTATCGCCTCCGGCGGGACGGTCGGGACCGGCGGAACGCTCGGTTCGGGACGAGGAGTCGGGGCCCGGGGTCCGGTGCGGGTCCGGAGCGCTGTCGGGGTCACGGTCGGCGTCACGCGGCGCGCGCTCCGGCTCAGGCGCTGGCTCAGCCGCAGGCGCGGGCTCGGCCGCAGGCTCCGGCTCAGACGCGGGAGCGTCCGACGGCGCGGGGCGTTCCGGCGCCGGTCGTTGCTCCGGGGTGTAGTCGAAGGCCGGCCGCGCGTCGTGCCAGGGCGCGTCCGCGCTGCCCGCCGTCGGCGTGCCCTTCGGAGACGTGGGCGCAGGGCCCGTGGCCTGGCTCGCCGAGCCCTGGGAGGCGCTGCGGGAACGACGCGGCGGCGCGGCCTGCGGGGAGGTGTCGGCGCCCTTCGCCTCCGCCGCGTCCGGCCGCTGTGCCGCCGAACCCTCGCTCGCGCTGCGGGACCGGCGCACCGGGCGGTCACCCGCCGCGCGCGCTCCTCGGGCCGGCCGGGCCGGTGCGGCCGGGAGCTGCCCCTTGAGCGGGCCCCATTCATTGGGATCAGGCACGCCCGGCGGCAGCATCGTGCGCCGCTTGGGCCCGCCGTGTTCGGACTCGCCCGGCTCCTTCGCGCCCGGCCATGCCTTGGCCACCCGGGCCGCGAGGACGAAGTCCTTGCGCAACGGGTGCCCCTCGAAGCTCTCGGGCAGCAGCAGGGGGACCAGGTGCGGATGGTCCTCGAAGGCGACGCCGAACATCTCGTGCGTCTCGCGCTCGTGCCAGGCCGCACCCGCGTAGACGCCGATGGCGGTGGGCAGGGTGGCGGCCTCGTGCGGGACGGTCGTGCGGATCAGCAGGCGGCGGACCGTGCCGCCGCCGAGGGCCGCGACATGGGCGCAGACCCGGAAACCCGTGCCCGGTTCGTCGACGGCGCTCAGCCAGTCGAAGTAGGTGCAGCCGAGCTCGTCGCGAGCCGTTTCGAGAGCGGCGGTCCAGGAGGCGGCGGGGACGTCGACGGTCAGCAGGTCGTAGGCGTACGCGGCGGCGGCGTCCGCGCCGAAGACGTCGGTGACGGCGTCGGGCAGCCGGTCGTAGGTGTCCGAGGCGGTCGTCACTGCCGCTCCTCCCCCGGCGCCTTCGGGGCCGCGACGAGACCGCTGCGCAGGGCGGCGGCCGAGGGACGGGCCGTGTCCTCGGTGGCGTACCGCTCGGCGAGCGATTCGCGGGCGATCTTCTCCTGGAGCTTGAGGATGCCCTGGAGGAGCGCCTCGGGCCGGGGCGGACAGCCGGGTACGTACACGTCGACGGGGATGATCTGGTCGACGCCCTTCGTCACGGAGTACGAATCCCAGTAGGGCCCGCCGCAGTTGGAGCAGGCACCGAAGGAGATGACGTACTTCGGCTCGGGCATCTGCTCGTAGAGCCGCTTCACGGCCGGGGCCATCTTGTCCGTGACGGTGCCGGAGACGACCATCAGGTCGGCCTGCCGGGGGCCGGGGGCGAACGGGATGACGCCGAGCCGGATGAAGTCGTGACGGGCCATGGAGGCGGCGATGAATTCGATGGCGCAGCAGGCGAGTCCGAAGTTGAAGACCCAGAGGCTGTAGCGGCGGCCCCAGTTGAGGACCACCTTCATCGGTTCGGGCGCGAGCCGGGACAGCACACCCAGCTTCTTCGGCCCGGGCAGCGGCGTCGGATCGGGAAGCGACACGGGGGGTTCGGGGTTCGGCCGGCTCGTCACGCCCATTCGAGGACGCCCTTCTTCCATGCGTAGAGCAGTCCCACGGCCAGGAAACCGAGGAAGATGAACATCTCCACCAGCGTCGTCGCCCCGTATCCGGGGGCCGCGAACACCGTCGCCCACGGGAACAGGAAGATCGAGTCGACGGCGAAGATCACGTACAGGAAGGCGTACACGTAATAGCGAACCTGGGTGTGGGCCCAGCCCTCCCCCACCGGGTCCACGCCGCACTCGTACGTGAGCAGTTTCTCCGGCGTCGGGACCACTGGCCTGAGCAGTCGGCCGGCCCCGAAGGCGACGGCCACGAACAGCACGCCCACCAGGGCGAGCAGTCCGACCACTGAGTAGCTCTGGAAGTAGTCCGACGCGAGCACGGTCGGTACCGGCACGTCCGCCACGTCCGCCCCTCGTTCCCTCAACCTGTTCGACGGTCTGTACGCACGGGAGTCTAGGCCCTGTTAAAGGGACGGTAAGCAGCCCCGTCGCACAAAAGGTGGGGCAGGAGACAGGACACGAGGTGGGGTTATCCCTACCCGGCATCACCCACGGACCCCATGGCGTGGGCGCCTCCGGCCCGGCACGCTGGTCGTATGACCATGAGCCCCTCCCCGCCGGACAACGACCGTCCGCCGCCCGCGCGCTTCGCCCTCGGCCGGTGGACGTGGAAGGAGATCGCGTATCTCCTGGCCAATCTGCCGATGGCGATCGGCGGCTTCGTCTACACCGTCTTCCTGATCGGTGTGGGCGCCGGGCTCTCCGTCACCGTGATCGGACTGCCGCTGCTCGCTCTGGGGCTTCAGGGCGCCCGCGGGCTCGGACGGGCCGAGCGCGGCCGGGCCCGGCGGATGCTCGGGCTGCGGATCGACGAGCCGAGCCCGATGGCGCTGAGCCGTCGGGGCCAGGGCTTCTTCACCTGGCTGTGGTCGGGACTGAAGGATCCGGTGGGCTGGCGGACGTTGCTGTATTCGTTCATCCGGCTGCCGTGGGGCGTGGCGACGTTCGCCGTGACGCTGGTGAGCCTGTTCGTCCTCTGGCCCGTGCTCCCTTACCTCGCGCGCGGGCTGACGAACGCGGACCGGGCGATGGCACGGGCGCTGCTCTCCCCCTCCGACGAGCTGGAACGCAGGATCGCCGAGCTGGAGTCGGACCGGGGGGTCGTCGTGGACACCGCCGCCGCCGACCTGCGCCGCATCGAACGCGACCTCCACGACGGCGCACAGGCACGGCTCGTCGCCCTCGCCATGGGCCTGGGCCTGGCGAAGGAGAAGCTCACCGACGACCCCGAAGCCGCGGCCCGCATGGTCGAAGAGGCACACGGCGAAGTCAAGGTCGCCCTCCAGGA